>NZ_JAYMZS010000231.1:0-5448 GCF_035828755.1 Amycolatopsis sp. H20-H5
GTGCTGTGGAGACGCTGTGGTCGGGTTTGGTGGGTGGGGGGGGTGGGTGTGCATGAGGTGCTGTGGAGATGCTGTGGTCGGGTTTGGTGGTTGGGGGGGTGGGTTTTTGGGGACTGGTAAGGGGTTTTTGGGTTTTGGGTTGGTGGGGCGTTGAGAAGTGGCGGGCGCCGAGTAGCATCGCCCGAGGATTGACCTTCGTCCGAACCCGCCATCTGACCCCCGGGAGCAGTCCTTGCCAGAGGAAAGTCGGCTCATCGCCGGCCGGTACCGCCTGGACGTCCTGCTCGGCAGCGGGGCCATGGGCATCGTGTGGCGCGCCGAGGACCAATGGCTGCACCGCCCGGTCGCGGTCAAGGAACTGCATCTGCAGACCACGCCGGACCTCGCGCAGCTCACCGACGCCAACACCCGCGCGATGCGCGAAGGGCGGATCGCGGCCCGGCTGCTGCACCACAACGCGATCGCCGTGTTCGACGTCGTCGAGGACGACGGGCGGCCGTGCCTGATCCTGGAGTACCTGCCGTCGTCGAGCCTCGCCGACGTCATCACCGCGCGCGGCACCCTGCCGCCGGTCGAGGTCGCGAAGATCGGCGCGCAGATCGCGTCGGCGCTCGCCGCCGCGCACGCCGCCGAGATCGTGCACCGGGACGTCAAGCCCGCCAACGTCCTGATCGCCGAGGACGGCACGGCCAAGATCACCGACTTCGGCATCTCCCGCGCCGCGGGTGACGTGACGGTCACCGCGACCGGCATCACCGCCGGGACGCCCGGATTCCTCTCACCCGACGTCGCCAGAGGCGGCGACGCGGACTTCCGCTCCGACGTGTTCTCGCTGGGTGCGACGCTGTTCAACGCCGTCGAGGGCGGCCCGCCGTTCGGCACCGACGACAACGCGATCGCGTTGCTCCACCGGGTCGCGCGCGGGACGTTCGACGAGCCGAAGAAGGCTGGCGCGCTCACCCCCGCCCTGATGCACATGCTCCAGTTGGCGCCCGAGGACCGGCCCACCATGGCCGAGGCCGCCGAGATACTCGCCGAGCTCGCCGCCAAGCTGCCCCCGGCCCCGCTGCCTGAGCCGCCGTCCCCCGCCGTGGCGACGACCCCGGTGCCTGCCGCGGCCGTGCCTCCGACCCCACCGGCGGCCGAGCCGGTCAAGGACAGCCGGAAGCGGCTGGTCGTGCTGCTGTCCGTGGTCATTGGCCTGGTCGTGATCGCGGGGGTCGCGCTGGTACTGGCCGCCTCGCACACCAACAGCAACACCAACAGCAACACCAACGCGGCGGGCTCGAGCCCGAGCCCGTCGGCCCCGGCCGCGTCGTCGGAGGCCCAGTCGTTCACTCCGCCGCCCGCGACGACGCCCGCGACGACGCCTTCGGCCACCCCTCCGGCACCGTCCTCGCCGCCGTCGACAGCGCCTGCCGCGCCGCTCACCGGCCCGGCGGCCAACGAAGCCGCGGTCAGGGACTACTACGCGATGGTCCCCGGCAACCTGGCCGGGGCCTACGCGCGGCTGACGGACCGGTTCAAGCAGGCCCGCTCCAAGACGTTCGCCAGCTACTCGAGCTTCTGGAACCAGATGAGCGAGGTCAAGGTGACCGACGTGACCGCACACGGCGACAACGCGGTGTCGGTGACCATCACCTACGTCCGCAAGAGCGGCGGGACCACCACCGAACACCAGACCTACACCCTCGCCGAGCAGGGCGGCCAGCTCGGGATCGACAGCCAGGCCTAGCTACGGCCGGGCTGGAGGCCCGTTTTCCGGGCGCACGACCACGACGCCGCGATCCAGGTCGACGCCGAGCCAGGGCGGCGCGCCCTCGGCGTCTTCCTCACGCAGCATCTCGATCGAATCCCGGTGTTCGAGCTCCCGCCGTTTCGTCCCGTAGAGGAAGGCCGTGACCTCCTCGACGTAGGTCGACGAGAGTCGCCGCCGCAGCCGCTTCCGGCCGTTCGCCGGGCGCATTTCGTAGGCGCCGACGGCCACCAGCACCGCCGTCGTGCCCGGAATCCCCAGCGCCATCCACGTGCCCAGTGCACTCATGCGGCCTGAACGGGTGACCCGCCGGTCACGTTCCCTGTGCGTCATCTGACGCAGACCGCCGGGCCGGGCGCGATCAGGATCGTCCCGACAGTCCGGGGAGAACAGGGGAAACACATGCAGACCAGAACCAGGGTGCGCGCGGGTGCGCTGATCACCGCGGTGGCCGCCGCGACGACCTTGAGCACGCTGCCCGCCGAAGCCGCCGCCGCACCGGCCTGGGCGGCGACCCTCCTGCCGCTCCCGGCGGGGTATCCGAACGCGTCGGGCTTCCTCACCGGGACCGACGGCCACGGCGGCTACGCCGGGGAATTCCTCATCGGCGACACCTCTCAGGTGGTGACCTGGACCGGCGGGAAACCCACCGTGCGCGGCGTGCCCGCCGGGTTCGAATTCGCGAGCGTCCGTGACGAGAACAGCTCCGGCGTCGTGCTGGGCTACGCCATCGACTACGACACCGGCCACTCCCAGACGTTCACCCTGGACGGCAACGGGTTCCACGTCCTGCCGGTGCCCGCGGGCTACGACTCCGCGTACGGCGTGGCGATCAACAACCGGGGCGATGTCCTCGCCCAACTGGTGACGGACGATCCCGCCAAGTCCGCCACCGCGCTGTGGCCCGCACTGGGCAACGGGCCGGTCGTGATCCCCAACGCGCACCGGTCGGAGGTGGCAGCCGATCTCGACGAGGACGGGACAATCCTGCTGAACTACGACGATCACGGCGCTTTCCTGTGGAAGGACGGCGTCAGCCGGGACCTCACCGTCCCGGCGGGGGACCAGTACCTGTACGCGTCGGCCATCAAGAACGGATCCGTGGTGGGCTCCGGCGCGACGGGGCTGCTCTGGCGGACCCCGGACGATCCCGAGGCTCTCCCGGACAGCGACTCCGCCCGCGCCGTCAACGCGTCCGGGCTGATCGTGGGCCGCCAGCCTCAGCCGTCCACCCCGTACGGGCCGGTCGCCGCCTGGCAGGGCACGACCGCACTGGGGCGGCTGCCGATGCCGGAGGGTTACGCCAAGGGCAGTGGGTACGCGGTCGGTGACGACGGCACGATCGTCGGGGTCACTTCGAACGGGCCCCTCGACGAAGGCGGCGTACCGGTCGTATGGCGGTCGACGCTGCACGGATGACCTGTTCACCTGCGCTTATTGGCACTCAGACGAGGCGCATGCGAACATATGTTCTATGACCGTGACGGGCGAGGGGCCGATCCTGCATGCCGACCTGGACGCGTTCTACGCGTCGGTCGAGCAGCGTGACGACCCCTCGCTCCGTGGCCGCCCGGTCATCGTCGGCGGCGGGGTCGTGCTCGCGTCGAGCTACGAGGCGAAGGCCCGCGGCGTGCGGACCGCGATGGGCGGGCGGCAGGCGCTGCGGCTCTGCCCGGACGCGATCGTGGTGCCGCCGCGGATGTCGGCGTACGTCGAGGCGAGTCAAGCGGTGTTCGCGGTCTTCGAGAAGACCACTCCGCTGGTCGAGGGGATGTCGATCGACGAGGCGTTCCTCGACGTTGGCGGCCTCGCGCGGATCTCGGGCTCGCCGTCGGCGATAGCCGCGAAGCTGCGAAGCGACGTCGCCGAGCAGGTCGGGTTGCCGATCACGGTCGGGGTGGCCAGGACCAAGTTCCTCGCCAAGGTCGCCAGCGGCGTCGCGAAACCGGACGGGCTGCTGGTCGTGCCGCACGACGGCGAGCTGGCCTTCCTGCACCCGCTGCCGATCGAGCGGCTCTGGGGCGTCGGCAAGGTCTCCGCGGCCAAGCTGCACGAGCGCGGGATCCACACGGTGGGCCAGCTGGCCGCGTTCGACGAGCGGGAACTCGGCTCGGTGCTGGGCAAGGGCGCCGGTCACCACCTGCACTCGCTCGCGCACAACCGCGATCCGCGCCGGGTGCAGACGGGCCGCAGGCGCCGTTCGGTCGGGGCCCAGCGGGCGCTCGGCAACCACCGGCGATCCGCGGCGGAGCTCGACGCCGTCGTCGTCGCCCTCGTCGACAGGACCACCCGGCGGCTGCGCGCGGGCCACCGGGTCTGCCGCACTGTCGTGCTCCGGATGCGGTTCGGCGACTTCACCAGTGCGACCCGCTCGCACACGCTGCCGCAAGCGACCGCCCACACCGAGACCATCCTCGCCGCCCTGCGCGGCCTGCTGGTCACGGCGTTGCCGCTGTTCGCGGAGCAGGGCGTCACGCTGGTGGGCGTCTCGTTGTCGAACCTGGACGACGACCGGCCGGTCCAGCTCGCGCTGCCGTTCGACGTGCGGGGGACGTCCATGCTGGACACCACGCTCGACGTCGTGCGCGACCGGTTCGGCTCGGCCGCCATCACCCGAGCCGTGCTGCTCGGCCGGGACGAAGGTTTCGTCGCGCCGGTGCTTCCCGACTAAGTAGGGTTGATTTGGTCTAGACCTTCGGCGACTATATTTTTACTGGGGCGTTCTTCCTGTGGCCGGAGGTTCGGGAAAGGATCGGCGATGACGCTGGAAAGCCTCGGCGTCGACGCGGCCGAACAGCGCGTCTACGAAGCCCTCCTCGTCCGCTCCGAGGTCACCCTCGCCCAGCTGGCCGGCCTGGCCGGAATGCCGGAAACCCGGGTGCGTCCGCTGGTGAAGTCCTTGGCGGACAAGGGAATGCTCACCAGGAACACGGGCAGGCCGGTCCGGTTCACCGCGTCCCCACCCGACATCGCGCTGGAGCTGCTGGCCCTGCGGCGGCGCGCCGAGATCGAGCGGGCACGCCTCGCGGGCGTGGCGCTGGGGGCCCGGTTCTCCCCGGGCGACGACCCGGTGGTGCGCCTCGTGCGCGACCCGGCGGCGGTCGCGCACCAGTTCCAGCAGGTCCAGGCGGTCGCGAAGACGGAGCTGCTGACGCTGCACAAGCCGCCCGAGCTCGTCGAGGACGGGGAGACGCGGGTCGCGGCGCAGGCGCGTGGGGTCCGCTGCCGGACGATCCACGAGCAGAGCTCGCAGCCGTCGACGGCCGCGGGCCAGACCCGCACGATGGTCCGGCTCCCGGCGAAGCTGGTGATCGCCGACGCCCGGCTGGGGCTGGTTTTCGCCGAGCCGCCGACCGACCACCACGCGGTGCTGGTGTCGTCTCAGGTCGTACTGGCGGGGCTGGTGGCGCTGTTCGAACTGCTGTGGGAGCGCGCGACGCCGTTGTGGCCGGAGGCCCCGCCCGCCGGGATCGCCGCCGAGGACCGCCAGCTGCTGGCCCTGCTCGCCGCGGGGCTCACCGACCAGGCGATCGGCCGGAAGCTCGGCGTCGCCCAGCGCACGGTCGAGCGTCGCGTCCGCCGGGTGATGGACTCGCTCGGCGCCCGCACCCGCTTCCAGGCGGGCCGCCAAGCCGCGGACCGCGGCCTGCTGGGCCCCTGATTGCCCCTGAAGGCCACCATGACGGCGTTTA
>NZ_JAYMZS010000232.1:0-5332 GCF_035828755.1 Amycolatopsis sp. H20-H5
CTGAAGGCCACCTTAAGAGACTCTAGGTCCCTCAAGGTGGCCTTCAGAGACCTTCAGCCGCGCCGAGGCGTGACCAGCCCAGACTCATAAGCCAGCACCACGAGCTGCGCGCGGTCCCGAGCGCCGATCTTGGTCATGATCCGACTGACGTGAGTGCGCGCGGTGGCTGTCGAGATCACCAGGTGGGCGGCGATCTCGTCGTTCGACATCCCGCCCGCGACCAGGCCCAGCACCTCGCGTTCGCGGGTGGTGATCTCGCGGACGGCCGTGGTGTCGATGCGCCGGTTCTCCGGGCGGTCGACGAACTCCGCGATGAGGCGGCGGGTCACCGTCGGTGCGAGCAGGGCCTCGCCCGCGGCGACCACCTGCAGCGCGCGCAACAGTTCGACCGGCTCGGTGTCCTTGAGCAGGAAGCCGCTGGCGCCGGACCGCAGGGCCTCGTAGACGTACTCGTCGACGTCGAAAGTGGTCAGCACCAGCACTTTCACCTCGGCGAGCTCGGGGTTGGCAGTGATCCGGCGGGTCGCTTCGAGGCCGTCGACGCCGGGCATGCGGATGTCCATCACCACGACGTCCGGCTTGTGCTCGGCGGCGAGCGCGACGGCCTGCTCGCCGTTGCCCGCCTCGCCGCAGACCTCGAAGCCGTCCTCGGTCTCCAGTAGTACCCGGAACCCGGCCCGCACCAGCACCTGGTCGTCGGCCAGCACCACCCTGATCGTCACGTGTCCCCCTCGATCGGCAACTCGGCCCGGACCTGGAATCCGCCGTCGACCACCGAGGTCGTCAGCGCGCCGCCCAGTGCGGCCGCCCGCTCGGCCATCCCGTTCAGCCCGTGTCCCGGCGACGGCTCGACGGCGCCCTGGCCATCGTCACGCACCACCAGCGAAAACCCGCCCGCGCCGCGCTCGAACCGGATGTCGGCGGTGCGGGCCTGCTTCGCGTGCCGGACGACGTTGGTGAGCGACTCCTGCAGGATCCGGTACGCCGCGGCGTCGACGGGCGCGGGCAGCTCACCCGGGTCCCCGTGCACGCGCACGTCCAGCCCGGTCGCCCGCGCCCGGTCGAGCAGTTCGCCCATCTGCTCGAGGCTCGGCGTCGGCGCCTTGTTCTCGCCGGACCGCAGCACGGCAACAGTCGCGCGAAGGTCCTTCAGCGCCGAAGCGCTCGCCGCCTTGATGTTCAGCAGTGCCTCTTTCGCCTGCTCTGGACGCCTGTCGGCGACGTGCGCGGCGACCCCGGCCTGGACATTGATCATCGCGAGACTGTGCGCGACGACGTCGTGGACTTCCCGCGCGATCTGCAGCCGTTCCTGCTCGGCGATCCGCTGCCGCTGTTCCGTCGCCCGTTCGTGTGACGCGTGGGCCGCGGCGACCTGGAACCGCACGGCCGTCCCGATGCCGACCACCGCCGCGACGAGCACGAAGTAGATCCCGAGCCGGGCGTCCAGGACGAACTTACCGCCGAGGAGCAGGAAGACCAGATAGCCGACGACGAGCACCCCGCCACCGGCGATCCCGGCGACGAGCGGCCCCCGCGCCCTGGTGAGCAGGAACAACGCGATCACCGGCAGCACGATCGCGGGCCCGCCGGGCAGATTCAGCGAGTAGTACGTCCACGCCAGCCCCGTGACCAGCAGGAAGACGGTGAGCGGATACCGATGCACGGCGACCAGCGGCACCGCGGTGCCGATCAGCAGGAGATGTCCCCCGATGCCGAGCGGCGGCACGTCGTGCTGCCAGTGGCTGGCCGCGTTGGTGGTGCCGAGGACGAACAGCAGCGGGATGACGACGCGCAGCACCCGGCCCACCCACGGGTTCCGCGTCTGTCGCCTGTCGTGCCGCACGCTGAAAAGCTACCGGTTGACCGCGCCGGCCCGCGTCCGTCGCAGAGCGGCTCCCGGGTTACGCCTGACGCGGTACGCGCCGGAACAGCTCGACCATGAGCAGCGCCCCGCCGACGACCTGTGCCCCATAGATCGCGACCTGCGGCCCGGTGCCGCCTGCGCCGATCGGACCGCCGCCGAGGCTGGTGACCAGCAGCCAACCACCCCAGCCGACCATCATCCCGGCACCGATCCACACCGTGACCAGCCGCGGCCAGAGCCGTCCGGCCGAGAGCAGGGCCACCACCGTGAGCAAGCTGGCCACCCCGAAGACGCCGTCCAGGAAGTGCGCCGACAGGCCGGTCGACGCGCGGTCCGGCGCCAGCGCGACCGTCGAACCGAACGCCCAGGCGAGGTGCGTCGAGCCAGTGCCGATGGCCACGACGACCCCGGCCAGCCCAGCCGCGCTCAGCGGCCCCGGCCGCAGGGAAACGCCCGGCAGCCGCGACCAGCGATCCCTCGCGTAAAGCACGAACGCGGTGAACAGCGCGATCCCCTGCCAGGCGAAACCGCCGTAGACCACGGCCCAGACCCAGTCCGCCAGCGGCAGCCCGGCCTTCGAGGGCGCGAACAGATCAGCCGCGATCACCGGGCTCGTCAGGACGATCGGCGCGAGCAGTCCGCTCGCGATCCAGGCCGGGAAGAGAATGACCGCCGCGGGGATCCGGCGGCCCCAGGCGTAGGTCAGCGCGAACGCCAGCAGGATCGCGACGGCGTCCATCCCGCCGGTGAGCAGGTTGGCGCCGCGCAGCACCGGCGAGTCCACAAAGGACGGATCGAGCAGGCCGATGGTGCCGCCGGTCAGCCAGGAGACCTTCAGCGTCAGGTAGGGGAAGGTGCCCAGGATCGCCGCGTAGCAGGCGACCAGCCGGGCTTTCGGGATCGTGTGCTGCCGCGGTTCCAGGGTGGTGGTCATGCACACCACCCTCGTCCGGCTGGTCGCCGGACAACTCCCTCCCTGGAGGGAATCAGTCGAACAGGAGGGGGAGCTTCGCGGCGGTTTCCTCGTCGGCCGGGGTGTAGGTCGACAGGGTGACCTCGGAGCGCGGCCCGGAGTAGAGGTAGGTGAAGTTGAACCGCAGCAGCCCGACGTCGGGGTGCAGATACCGCTTGGTGCGGATCGGCTCGGAGTTGACGTCGTGCTGGTTCCACAGCCGCTCGAACACCGGCGACTCCGCCAGCAGCCGCTTGACCAGCGACTTCCACGCCGGTTCGGCCAGGTGCTCGGCCATCGCCACCCGGAACGACGCGATCACGCGCGGCACGTTGATGTCCCAGTCGAGCATCCTGGCGCGCCAGTCCGGGTTGGTCAGGCACTGGACGAGGGTGTTGCGGTCCTCGAAGGGGATCGCCTCGACGTCGCCCATCAGCCAGGTGTAGCCGCGGTTGTAGGCGAGCAGGTCGCACCGGGAGTTGCGCACGGACACCGGGTACGGCTCGAGTTTCGTCAGCATCTCGCGCATGGCCGGCGAGACGGCGTTGCATTCCCGCTCCAGCTCCGGCGTCGGCGAGCCGGCGAGGGTGAACAGGTGGACGTGCTCGTACGGATCGAGCCGGAGCGTGCGGGAGATCGCCGTGAGCACCTGCTCGGAAGCGTTGATGTCGCGGCCCTGCTCGAGCCAGGTGTACCAGGTGACCCCGACCCCGGCGAGCTGCGCGACCTCCTCGCGGCGCAGGCCCGGCGTCCGGCGGCGGCCGCTGAGCGGCAGGCCGACCTGCTCGGGCGTGATGCGGGCGCGGCGGCTGCGCAGGAACGCGGCAAGCTCGTCACGGCGGACGCTCTGTTCCAGGGCACCGGTCATGGGTACCAGGTTCGCACAGACCTGGACCTGGTACCAGGTAGTGACCACTACCAGGATAAGAGCGTACCTGGTACCAGGTTGGATTCGGGTTGATCGTAGTACCCATGACCACGACACAAGACGCGCCGACGACGCCGACCAGCGTCGCCGCCGCAGCAGTCAGGCCGGGCCTCACCCCTGCCGGCCTGGTCACCGTGCTGCTGGGGGCGGCACTCCCGATCATCGACTTCTTCATCGTCAACGTCGCCCTGCCGACGATCACCACCGACCTGCGGGCCTCCACCGCCACTCTCGAGATGGTGGTGGCTTCATACGGCATCACGTACGCGGTCCTGCTCGTCGTCGGCGGCCGCCTCGGCGATTCGTTCGGCCGCCGCAGGCTCTTCCTGTGGGGCCTGACCCTGTTCACCCTGACGTCCCTGGCCTGCGGAATCGCACCGACGGCCGGGACTCTCGTGATGGCCCGCGCCGCGCAGGGGGCGTCGGCCGCGCTGATGCTGCCGCAGGTGCTCTCCATCATCCAGGCGACCACGACCGGCGAGCGGCGCTCGCGCGCACTCGGCCTCTACGGCGCGACCGGCGGAATCGCCACGGTCATCGGCCAGCTCGTCGGCGGCGCGCTCGTCGCGGCCGATCTGTGGGGCACGAGCTGGCGTCCGATCTTCCTGGTCAACGTGCCGATCGGCATCGTCGGGCTCCTGCTGGCCCGCAAGACACTGCCGGAAAGCCGCGCCCACCACCCGCTGGGCGTCGACCGCTGGGGAACGGTCCTGCTGGCCGCGACCCTGCTGTCACTGCTCATCCCGCTGATGGAGGGCCGCGCGCTGGGCTGGCCGGTCTGGTCGATCGTGCTGCTGGCGCTGTTCCCGTTCGCCGCCGCCGGGTTCGCCCATGGGGAGCGCCGACTCGAACGCCGAGGCGGGATGCCGCTGCTGCCGCCGTCGGTGATGCGGATGCCGAGCGTGCGGCGCGGGCTGCTGGTGGGCGTCCCGTTCTTCGCGGGCTTCGGCTCGTTCATGTTCGTGTACGCCGTGACGCTGCAGGAGGGCCTGCACCTCGGCCCGATGGGCTCCGGCGCCGCGCTGACCCCGATGGCGGTCGGTTTCTTCACGATCTCGCTGGTCAGCAGCAAACTGGTGAGCCGCTATGGGCAGAAGGTCGTGGTCGCGGGCGGCGTCCTGCTGCTGCTCGGCCTGCTGACGCTGATCGGCACGACGATGCTGGCGTGGCCGGAGCTGAACGTGGTGGACCTCGCGCCGTCGATGCTGCTGATCGGCGTCGGCAACGGCCTCACGATGACAACGTTGTTCCGCGTGGTGCTTTCCCGGGTGCCGACGGACCTGGCGGGCGTGGGCAGCGGGGTGATGACGACGACGCAGCAGACCTCGCTGGCCCTGGGCATCGCGACCCTCGGCAGTCTGTTCGCTTCGCTGAGCGCGCCGGGTTCGCTGGGCATGAAGGACGCGTTCATGCTGGTGGTGGGCCTGCAGCTGGTCCTGGTGATCACGGTGATCACCTTCGCTCGGCGGCTGCCGGATCCCCGGGACGGCCAGGACTGACACTCCCGTTCGCGCTGGGCTCGCGCTGGCGGAGTGCCCCTGAAGGCCACCCAAACCGCGTATTACGCCCTGATGGTGGGCTTCAGGGG
>NZ_JAYMZS010000233.1:0-2855 GCF_035828755.1 Amycolatopsis sp. H20-H5
GGGTGGATTAGTGGCGAACGGGTGAGTAACACGTGGGCAATCTGCCCTGTACTTTGGGATAAGCCTTGGAAACGGGGTCTAATACCGGATATCACTTCTCTGGGCATCCAGGGTTGTTGAAAGTTCTGGCGGTACAGGATGAGCCCGCGGCCTATCAGCTTGTTGGTGGGGTAATGGCCTACCAAGGCGACGACGGGTAGCCGGCCTGAGAGGGTGACCGGCCACACTGGGACTGAGACACGGCCCAGACTCCTACGGGAGGCAGCAGTGGGGAATATTGCACAATGGGCGAAAGCCTGATGCAGCGACGCCGCGTGAGGGATGACGGCCTTCGGGTTGTAAACCTCTTTCGCCAGGGACGAAGCCGTGAGGTGACGGTACCTGGATAAGAAGCACCGGCTAACTACGTGCCAGCAGCCGCGGTAATACGTAGGGTGCAAGCGTTGTCCGGAATTATTGGGCGTAAAGAGCTCGTAGGCGGTTTGTCGCGTCGGCTGTGAAATCTGGAGGCTTAACCTTCAGCGTGCAGTCGATACGGGCAGACTTGAGTTCGGTAGGGGAGACTGGAATTCCTGGTGTAGCGGTGAAATGCGCAGATATCAGGAGGAACACCGGTGGCGAAGGCGGGTCTCTGGGCCGATACTGACGCTGAGGAGCGAAAGCGTGGGGAGCGAACAGGATTAGATACCCTGGTAGTCCACGCTGTAAACGGTGGGTGCTAGGTGTGGGCGACATCCACGTTGTCCGTGCCGTAGCTAACGCATTAAGCACCCCGCCTGGGGAGTACGGCCGCAAGGCTAAAACTCAAAGGAATTGACGGGGGCCCGCACAAGCGGCGGAGCATGTGGATTAATTCGATGCAACGCGAAGAACCTTACCTGGGCTTGACATGCGCCAGACATCCTCAGAGATGGGGCTTCCCTTGTGGTTGGTGTACAGGTGGTGCATGGCTGTCGTCAGCTCGTGTCGTGAGATGTTGGGTTAAGTCCCGCAACGAGCGCAACCCCTATCCTACGTTGCCAGCATGCCTTTCGGGGTGATGGGGACTCGTGGGAGACTGCCGGGGTCAACTCGGAGGAAGGTGGGGATGACGTCAAGTCATCATGCCCCTTATGTCCAGGGCTTCACACATGCTACAATGGCTGGTACAGAGGGCTGCGATACCGCGAGGTGGAGCGAATCCCTTAAAGCCGGTCTCAGTTCGGATCGCAGTCTGCAACTCGACTGCGTGAAGTCGGAGTCGCTAGTAATCGCAGATCAGCAACGCTGCGGTGAATACGTTCCCGGGCCTTGTACACACCGCCCGTCACGTCATGAAAGTCGGTAACACCCGAAGCCCATGGCCCAACCCGCAAGGGGGGGAGTGGTCGAAGGTGGGACTGGCGATTGGGACGAAGTCGTAACAAGGTAGCCGTACCGGAAGGTGCGGCTGGATCACCTCCTTTCTAAGGAGCACCACATCCACAGTCCCCGGGATACCCGGGATCAGCACTGTGGGGTGGCCATCATCCAGAAGCCGACTGTGTTTCTATGATGGTTGCTCAAGGAATTGTGGAACTACTGGGTATATGTTGATTCGGATTTGCTGCTGAGGCGTGCAAGTACTGAACGGCTTCGTAAGGGGTTGTTCGTGGAACGTGTGATCGCGGGGCAAGATCGGGTTGGTGTTCACTATGCACGCTGTTGGGTCCTGAGGCAGCACGCTGGTGTTGTTTCTGGTGTGGTGTTTGAGAACTGTAGAGTGGATGCGAGCATCTTTGTGGTCAAGTTGTTAAGGGCACATGGTGGATGTCTTGGCTTCAGGAGCCGATGAAGGACGTAGGAGGCTGCGATAAGCCTCGGGGAGCTGTCAACCGAGCTGAGATCCGAGGATGTCCGAATGGGGAAACCCAGCACCAGTTATGTGGTGTTACCCGCGCCTGAATATATAGGGTGTGTGGAGGGAACGCGGGGAAGTGAAACATCTCAGTACCCGTAGGAAGAGAAAACAATAGTGATTCCGTGAGTAGTGGCGAGCGAAAGCGGAAGAGGCTAAACCGTTTGTATGTCAAGCTGTCAGGCGTTGTACAGGCGGTGTTGTGGGACCCAGCGTAGAGGATCTGACAATCTTCTGAATGCACGCGTGAGTTAGTGGAACATCCTGGGAAGGGTGACCGGAGTGGGTGAGAGTCCCGTACGCGAAAACTTGCGTTTGTGTGTTTGTTTGGTGTTCCCGAGTAGCAGCGAGCTCGTGGAATTTGCTGTGAATCTGCCGGGACCACCCGGTAAGCCTAAATACTTCCTGAAGACCGATAGCGGACTAGTACCGTGAGGGAAAGATGAAAAGTACCCCGGGAGGGGAGTGAAAGAGTACCTGAAACCGTGTGCCTACAAGCCGTCAGAGCCCGAGCATATCTTCGGATATTGAGGTGATGGCGTGCCTTTTGAAGAATGAGCCTGCGAGTTAGTGCTGCGTGGCGAGGTTAACCCGTGTGGGGTAGCCGTAGCGAAAGCGAGTCTGAATAGGGCGTGTGTAGTCGCGTGGTCTAGACCCGAAGCGGAGTGATCTACCCATGGCCAGGTTGAAGCGACGGTAAGACGTCGTGGAGGACCGAACCCACTTAGGTTGAAAACTGAGGGGATGAGCTGTGGGTAGGGGTGAAAGGCCAATCAAACTCCGTGATAGCTGGTTCTCCCCGAAATGCATTTAGGTGCAGCGTCGCATGTTTCACCGCGGGGGTAGAGCTACTGGATGGTCTAGGGGCCTTACCGGGTTACCGAAATCAACCAAACTCCGAATACCGTGGTGTGAGAGTGCGGCAGTGAGACGGCGGGGGATAAGCTTCGTCGTCGAGAGGGAAACAGCCCAGAACACC
>NZ_JAYMZS010000233.1:2948-5254 GCF_035828755.1 Amycolatopsis sp. H20-H5
ACGGCCAGCTAAGGCCCCTAAGTGTGTGCTCAGTGGGAAAGGATGTGGGATTGCCCAGACAACCAGGAGGTTGGCTTAGAAGCAGCCACCCTTGAAAGAGTGCGTAATAGCTCACTGGTCAAGTGGTCCTGCGCCGACAATGTAGCGGGGCTTAAGCACACCGCCGAAGCTGTGTCATTGACACATATGATCGGCTTTCACCTTGAGTGAAGGTCTAGTCGTGTTGATGGGTAGGGGAGCGTCCTGCATCCAGGGAAGCGGCCGTGTGAACGAGTCGTGGAGGGTGTGGGAGTGAGAATGCAGGCATGAGTAGCGAATGCAGAGTGAGAAACTCTGCCGCCGGATGACCAAGGGTTCCTGGGCCAGGCTAATCCGCCCAGGGTAAGTCGGGACCTAAGGCGAGGCCGACAGGCGTAGTCGATGGATAACGGGTTGATATTCCCGTACCCGAGCATGTGCGCCCAGGATGAGGCGGTTGATACTAACCACCCAAAGCCTAACGATAAAACCTTCGGGTGGAGTTGTTGGGTGGAGCGTGGGATCTGATTCCGTAGTAGTCGAGTGATGGGGTGACGCAGGAAGGTAGCTCCGCCAGTGAATGGTAGTACTGGTGTAAGCGTGTAGGCCGAGACATAGGCAAATCCGTGTTTCATTGAAGGCTGAGACGTGATGCGTAGCCGATTGAGGTGAAGTAGAGTGATCCTATGCTGCCGAGAAAAGCCTCTAGCGAGTGCATGCACGGCCCGTACCCCAAACCAACACAGGTGGTCAGGTAGAGAATACTAAGGCGATCGGGTGAACTGTGGTTAAGGAACTCGGCAAAATGCCCCCGTAACTTCGGGAGAAGGGGGGCCGCAGCACTTGAAGCCCTTCGCGGGCTAGGGTGGGGCGGCCGCAGAGACCAGCGGAAAGCGACTGTTTACTAAAAACACAGGTCCATGCGAAGTCGCAAGACGATGTATATGGACTGACGCCTGCCCGGTGCTGGAACGTTAAGAGGACCGGTTAATCCTTCGGGGTGAAGCTGAGAATTTAAGCGCCAGTAAACGGCGGTGGTAACTATAACCATCCTAAGGTAGCGAAATTCCTTGTCGGGTAAGTTCCGACCTGCACGAATGGCGTAACGACTTTCCGGCTGTCTCAACCACAGGCCCGGCGAAATTGCACTACGAGTAAAGATGCTCGTTACGCGCGGCAGGACGGAAAGACCCCGGGACCTTTACTATAGTTTGGTATTGGTTTTCGGTTCGGCTTGTGTAGGATAGGTGGGAGACTGTGAAGCTGTGACGCTAGTTATGGTGGAGTCAATGTTGAAATACCACTCTGGTCGAATTGGGAATCTCAACCTCGGACCATGATCTGGTTCAGGGACAGTGCCTGATGGGTAGTTTAACTGGGGCGGTTGCCTCCTAAAGAGTAACGGAGGCGCCCAAAGGTTCCCTCAGCCTGGTTGGCAATCAGGTGTTGAGTGCAAGTGCACAAGGGAGCTTGACTGTGAGACAGACATGTCGAGCAGGGACGAAAGTCGGGACTAGTGATCCGGCACCACCTGGTGGAAGGGGTGTCGCTCAACGGATAAAAGGTACCCCGGGGATAACAGGCTGATCTTGCCCAAGAGTCCATATCGACGGCATGGTTTGGCACCTCGATGTCGGCTCGTCGCATCCTGGGGCCGGAGTAGGTCCCAAGGGTTGGGCTGTTCGCCCATTAAAGCGGCACGCGAGCTGGGTTTAGAACGTCGTGAGACAGTTCGGTCCCTATCCGCCGCGCGCGTAGGATACTTGAGGAAGGCTGTCCCTAGTACGAGAGGACCGGGACGGACGAACCTCTGGTATGCCAGTTGTCACGCCAGTGGCATGGCTGGTTAGCCACGTTCGGAAGGGATAACCGCTGAAGGCATCTAAGCGGGAAGCCTGTTCCAAGATGAGGTATCCCACCCCCTTGTGGGTTAAGGCCCCCAATAGACCATTGGGTTGATAGGCCAGAAATGGACGCACCGTAAGGTGTTTTGAGTTGACTGGTACTAATAGGCCGAGGACTTGTCCACAAACATGCTACGCATCCACTCTACAGCTCTGAA
Source organism: Amycolatopsis sp. H20-H5 (assembly GCF_035828755.1). Lineage (NCBI taxonomy): Bacteria > Bacillati > Actinomycetota > Actinomycetes > Pseudonocardiales > Pseudonocardiaceae > Amycolatopsis > Amycolatopsis sp. H20-H5. The sequence continues at coordinate 5,029 of NZ_JAYMZS010000233.1, forward strand.
ACACCACACTCTTGTGTGTGTGGTTTCACGGTGAATACCCTGACCAACCCCGGGGTGTTGTTCCGTGAGACCGCATGGACATGACAGTGTGTGTGGTTTCGCAGAGTTACGGTGGTTATAGCGCCAGGGAAACGCCCGGTCCCATTCCGAACCCGGAAGCTAAGCCTGGTAGCGCCGATGGTACTGCAGTCGAAGGATTGTGGGAGAGTAGGACGCCGCCGAACAC
>NZ_JAYMZS010000234.1:0-5155 GCF_035828755.1 Amycolatopsis sp. H20-H5
GGGATGGCGGTGGTGGTGAGGGTGGGTAGTACTGCCAGTGCGCTGCCCGCGAGTGCGACGGCGGTCCGTTGCCGGACCGTTCGCCTGGTTTTCGCTCGGTGGCGCTGCTTCGGCATGTGCTCTCCCCGACTACTCGATCTTCGTTGATCGTGTTCTGATCCGGCCACCGTTCTTATCCGAAGTGACCGGACTCTTCATCCAGCTCTGGCAAAACCTAGCTGATCAAAGCAAACTTCGGTGTGCTGGCAAGAAAAATCTGTCAATTCGGCAGAAGTTCGTCCGTCTGGCATAAAACGATCGTAGGTAATCCGTACATTTCACACCCGGTTCACGTGGCCCGCCGGAAGTTCCTGGCCGACATGACGCCGCCGCCCAGCGCGGCGGCCACCGCGATGCCCAGTGTCGCCGGGATCGCCCAGCCCGAGGGCCGGTCCAGCGCCAGCCCGCGGGTCGCGTCGATCGCGTAGGTCACGGGATTGACCGACGAGACCACCCGCATCCAGACCGGCATCGTGTCGAGCGGCATATACGCGCTGGAGCCGAACATCAGCGGGAACATCACGATGAACGACACCGCCTGCAACGTCTCGGCCTTGCGCAGCCAGGTGGCGATCGCGATGAACAGCCAGCTCAGGCACCAGCCGACGACCAGCGTCAGCAGCAGCGCGGCCGCCACGCCGAGCACCCCGCCCGCCGGCCGGAAGCCCAGGAACGCCACGCTCGCCACCAGGGTGACCAGCAGTTGCACGGCCAGCCGCGCGGCGTCGGCGATCGTGCGTGCCATGAGCACCGAGAACAGCCGGATCGGCAGGCAGCGCAGCCGCCCGACGAATCCGCTGTAGACCTCCGCCAGCAGGCCGGCACCGGAGCTCATCGCCGTGGTCATCGCGATGTTGACCAGCGTCGCGGGCACCAGGAAGTTGACGTACCCCTGGTACGCCGCGACCCCGGGCAGGTTGCCGACGCCGCTGAACACCTGGCTGAACAGCAACAGCAGCACGATCGGCTGCAACAGTCCGAAGAAGACCAGCCGCCGGTCGCCGAACGCGGTCCGCAGCGACCGCGCGGCCAGCACCCGGACCTGGGACCGGAATCCGCCCGCCCGCCACAGCGCCGGGTTCTCGTAACCGGTTCGGGACGTCGCTCGGTGCCGTGCGGTCGGCTGGGCGGTCATCGGAGGACCTCTCTCGTCCGGTGCAGCGACAGGTAGACGTCGTCGAGCGTGGGTTCCTTCACCGTGAGGTCCTTCAGTGGCGCGCCCGCCGAGTCCAGCGTCCGCACGAGGACGGCCAGGTCGGCGGGGCCGGTCAGCGCCACACCGAGCACGAACCCGGACGTGGTCGCGGGCATCCCCAGCTTGCTCAGCGCGTCGAGCGCGCGGCGGGTGGCGAGTTCGCTGCCGAAGCTGATCGTGGCGGTCCGCTCGCCGAGCCGTGCCTTGAGCTGCGCGGGCGTGCCCGACACCGTCACGCGGCCGAGCCCCAGCACGACGATGTGGTCGGCCAGCCGGTCAGCCTCCTCCAGGTACTGGGTGGTGAGCACGACGGTGGTGCCGTTGCTGGAGAGCCGTTCGACCATCTCCCACAGCCCGGTCCGGCTCATCGGGTCCAGCCCGGTCGTCGGCTCGTCGAGGAACAGCACCTGCGGCGAGCCGACCAGCCCGGCGGCGAGGTCGAGCCGCCGCCGCATGCCGCCCGAGTACGTCTTCGCGGGCCGTTCGGCCGCGTCGCCGAGCCCGAAGACGTCGATCAGGTCCCTCGCGCGCGCTCTCGCCTGGTGGCCGTTCGCGCCCAGCAGCCGCGCGACGAGCACGAGGTTGTCCCGGCCGGACAGTCCGTCGTCCACCCCGGCGAACTGCCCGGTCACGCCGATCCGCCGCCGGACCTGGTGCCCGTCGCGCACGACGTCGAACCCGCACACCCGCGCGTGGCCCGCGCTGGGTTTGGCGCGGGTGCTGAGCACGTCGATCAGGGTGGTCTTGCCGGCGCCGTTGTGCCCGAGCACGCCCAGCACGGTGCCCGTCTCCACGACGAGGCTGACGTCGGCGAGCGCGGTCACCTCGCCGTACCGCTTGGCCAGGCCCGACACCGTGATGGCCGCCTGGTGCAAGGGAATTCCCGTCATGAGCGCACTCCATTCCGGACATCCCAGACCCAGACGCCGCCGGTCGAAACCGCCGGGCCGAGCAGCTTCTCGACCGTCTGTTTCAGTGCCACCTGGTTGCGGTGCGGGCCCAGCACGACGACGTCGGCGTTCCAGAACCGCAGGTCTTCGGCGGCCTGAAACCGCTGAAGCAGCCCGATTTCGGGCACCGCGCCGGTTTCGGCGACCTTCTTGAGCAGATTCGACGTCGGCCGCCGGATCGCGCCGTACATCCCGCGCCCGTCGAGATCGTTGGGACCGACGAAATACCCTTCCGCCACGGGAAAACCGAGCCCGGCGTCGACCTGCCAGTGCAGCGCCACCGCGTCGGAGGTGTCGGGCAGCGGGACGTTCACCAGCGAGTGGCCGGGCCGGACGTGGCCGGCCCAGATCCCGGCGGTGAAGAACGCGGGCGTCTGCTCACGCTCCTGCGCGGTGAACCCGGCCGGGACGATCGGCGCCAGCGTGACCAGCAGCAGCGACGCCGCCACGACCCGCGCCGGCGCCCGCCAGACGTCGTCGGCCGAGGTCACCCGCAGCACGTGCTCGATCGCCAGGCCGAGCAGGATGCCGACGACGGGCACGCAGCCGAGCGCGAATCGTGACTCCAGCACGGATTCGAACAGCGGCAGTTTCGCCAGCAACGCCCACGGGCCCGGCAGGCCGGTGCGGTGGTGTGCGACGACGAGTTCCGAGCCGGTCGAGATCCAGGCGAGCACGAACGCGGTGATCGCGAGCGCCCGCGCGGCCACCGAACGGCGCAGCACCACGATGATCGGGATCAGCAGCAGCACCAGTGGCCAGCCGAAGAAGGCGTTCTGCTCGGTGCCGTTCATCGAGAGCGCGGCGGCGGCTTCGCGGTTGCCTGCCAGGGAGTCCGCGGCGAAGGTGGTGAACGCGGCCGCGTCGTTGCCACGCGGCCCGTGCTCCAGCGCGTGGTAGGACTGCGGGCCGAAGAACTGCCACCACAACGGAAACGCGACGATCAGCGCGGACACGGCCGCGGCGACGCCGAGCCCGGCGGCGAACGTGCGCGGCGTGGTGATCGTCGTGCGCGGCCGCTGGGCGAGCTGTGCGAGGCCGAACACCGCGAGCGTGACCGCGCCGATGAGCAGCGGTTCCTCGCCAAGCAAGACCTGGAGCGCGACGAGCAGGCCGAGGACAACGCCGTTGCGCAGCGGGGATTCACCGCGTGCCAGGCGGATCAATCGCAGCGTGATGAACGGGAAGAGGAACAACGCGGCGAAGTTGGGGTGGGCGCTGGCGTGCGAGATGACCGGCGGGGCGAACCCGCAGAACGCGCCCGCCACCGCCGCGGCCGTGCGGGAGGTCAGGAAGTGGCGTGAGAGCACCCAGTACCAGGCGGCCGCGGTGCCGGCGAGGCCGGTCGTGAGCAGCAGTGCCCAGGTCGTGGCCGGGCCGAAGGCCAGCGTGACCGGGGTCAGCGGGATCGAGGCGCCCGTCATGGCCGTGTTGGCCATCAGGTTCACCCCGGCGGGATAGTTCTGCAGGACACTGCCGAACGGGTTCTCGCCGTGGGCCACCGAGTGGGCGACGACGGCGAAGAACCACTCCCACATGTTCTGGTCCTGGCCGCTGCCGCCGAGGTACCCGTTGCCCAGATTGGTCCACAGTGGACGATAGAGCAGGAACGCGCCGAGCAGGTAGACGGCGGGCGCGAGCAAGTCCGGCAGGCGCGGACGTCGCGTTGCCAGTGGTGGCCCTGCCGGGGTTTCGAGAAGGACGCTCATCGCGGCGTTCGCATCGGTGCGGCTCCTGTTCTGCGGGGCCAGGAGAGGCGAAAGTACCCACGGTGTGGCGCTCGCGGCAAGGAACGGGGTAAACAGAACGCTCGCGCGAAATCAACCGCAGATACAGGTGACAGTCCGCAGGGAGACTTTTAGCTCTTACGTCACAAAAACGCGGTGGTGACAACTCTGCGCCGGAAAACACTCACGCAGGTGACAGCTTTGCCGTTTTGGCTGGTGGCCTGCGTTTATAGATCACACGATCGTGGCCGGGTGCTAGTTCGAGCAGGTCTCGAGGCGACCAGGGTGACAAGAATTCGGCGGACTTTTAGTCTCCTTGCTACCCGTCGGTAGCGCAGGTACTTTAATCGCCCATGGCCGGGTTGTTTCGGCCAGGTTACCGCCATTCGGAGGCGCTTTTCTCTGGTCTTTCCCCTCCCCACCCCACGCATCTGGAGACGCTGCTGTGAAAGTTCGCTGGAAGTCGAGAAAGTTCGCCCATGGACTCGCCGCCGCCACGGTGGCTTCCGCCGTCGTCGCCACCGCGCTGCTGGTGGGCGGTGGGGCCAGCCAGGCCGCACCGGTTTCGCTGACCCTGGACTACTCGTGCCCGTTCCCGATCATCGCCGATCCGCTGACGCTGACGGTGAAGATCGACAGCGTCCTGCCGGACGGCGCGATCGCGGGGCAGAAGACGCCGGCGATCACGTTCGACGCGGACGTCACCGTTCCCGCCGAGGGCACCGACGCCCTCGCGCTGATCGGCGCGACGACGGTGGAGGGCACCGCCAAGGCCGCCGCGGTGCTGAAGTACCCGGTCGACAAAACGCTGAACCTGTCGCTGCCGCTGGTGATCGCCCAGACCCCGGTGCCCCCTTCGGGCTCGTTCCACATCAAGACCTCCGGCAAGGCACCGTCGATCGCACTGCCGAGCCCCGGCACCGCGGCGGTGACGGTCGGGAACTTCAGCACCACGCTGACGCCGAGGCTGGCCGACGGCTCGCCGACCGACCTCGGCACGTTCACCTCGGACTGCACGCTGAAGCCGGGCCAGAACACGCAGCTGGGCACGTTCGAGATCGCCCCGGCGGGCGGCACCACCCCGCCGACCACGCCCACGACCCCGACCACCCCCACCACTCCCACCACGGTGCCGACGACGCCCACGACGCCGACGACGCAGCCGACGACGCCGACCACGGAGCCCACGACCCCGACGACTCCGACGACGGTGCCGACGACCCCCACCACCCCGACGACGGAGC
>NZ_JAYMZS010000235.1:0-4607 GCF_035828755.1 Amycolatopsis sp. H20-H5
CGCGGTCGTGGGGTTCGTCAAGCGCGAGGCACTCGGCCGCGGCCGTCGCTGATCCACTGATCGGCGTTGCTGCTGCCCGTGACAGGGTTGGGAACGCCACCCGCGGGGCACCCTCCGTGTAGATATGTCCCGTGAGAGGAAGAGGTCGTTGATGAGTGGTGTGGACAAGGCCAAGGACAAGGCCGAAGAGCTCAAGGGTAAGGCCAAGGAAGCGACCGGCAAGGTGACCGGCAATGAGCGGTTGCAGGCCGAAGGACAAGCCGACCAGGCCAAAGGCAACGTCAAGCAGGCCGGCGAGAAGGTCAAAGACGTTCTCACTGACTGAGTGTGCCGATTCCGGTGACCGGGTTGTGTGAAGGGGGGTGGCTTTCGAGAGCCACCCCCCTCCGTCCCAGATACGGGGGATCCTTTCCTGGTCTGCTACTCCCGAAGGACGACGGAGACGATCAACTGAGGTTGACCGCACCACTGGGGGACGCCGGTACTCGGTCAGGCGCTGGCCGATACCGCGACCATCGGAATACTGCAGGAACGCGCCCGTCCAGCAGGCGGACACTCTCTCCGAACAGCTGCAGACCGCCCCGAACAGCCGGGTTGACATCGAACAGGTAAGAGGCGTGCTTGCCGGTATCAGCACGGACGACGCGTCCAGGTAATACGCGGCTACGCCCGCAACCACAACCTGCGACTGAGCAACGTCACCCGAGCGACAACTCGGCCCGTTGCCGGTGCTGACAGGAGCGGCCACCACCCCTCAAACCCTGCGATCCCATGACGCTGACGTGGCCTGACGCCTGTGCACGCTCGGCACCCGCCGTGGCCTACCCGGCTGCGGTGGACTGGCCGTGTAGGCGTTTGATCGTGGAATACATGGTTGACTGCAGCGCGGTGATCTTCGCGGTGTTGTCGCCGCTCACCCCGCCGCCGACCTGTGCGGCCTACGACGATCACGTCCCAGCCACGCCGCGCCAGCAGTAGCGCGGTGGTCAGGCCAGCGATCTTGGACGCCGACGACGGCGACCTGCGCGCGGTGCTGCCCGGTGAGCGGCTCGTATCGGGTGATGGGGTGGTCGATGCGCAGTCACTGGGGTCGCTCGGCGGTGGTGGTGGCCATCAGCGCGTGTCCACCGTCCGCGGGCCCGCGGCGCGAGGGCGGCCCAGCAGTAGGCCAGCGGCAATCATCACGGCGTCGAAGCCCGGTGCTGCCAGTTGTCGGCCGTGTTGACCGGCACGAAGTTGCGGGCACTGCCATGGTCGATCACCAGCCCGTAGATCCACAGCAGCAGGTACATCGCCCCGCAGCCAAGCAGCGTGGTCATGGAGTCGTGGCCAGCGAAGCTCAGCTGGTCGTAGTTCGCGGTGAAACCAGGGATGAAAGCCCGCAATCCCGACAAGCAGGAACATCAAGCCGACGATGCCCGTGACGGGGTGAATGGGAGCTCGGCGCGCACCGCCTGGGGTGACCGTGCTGCCGTGGGTCGGTGGCCTGGCTGAGAGTTGATCGATATGACCATGGCGATGTCCTGTCTGGCGTCAGGGGTGCTGGTCAGTCGGGAGCGGGCTGCCGGGCCGGGCGGGTGCTGGCAACAGGCGTGGGGCCGGCCCCGGCCGAAGGAGGTCACCGAGGCCCGGCAGGGGTGGTGACGGGCCGGGCCGCGAAGCAAGGCCCGTCACCAGTCTGAGGGTGGTCAGTGTTGTCCGGGGTGGTCGACGTCGCCGCGCCACGCGCCGGTCTCCTGACCGTGCCGGTCTTCGATGAACGTCTTGAAGCGTTCCATGTCGCCCTTGACCTTGCGGTCGAGGATGCCGAGCTTGTCCGCGACGTTCTCTGCGAAGCCTTCGGGGTCGATGTCCATCTGCGCGGTCACCCGCGTGGTGTCGGCGTCGATGTAATGGAACGTGATCACTCCGGCGTGGTTCGGGCCGGAGTCGGACTTCCACGCGACCCGTTCGTCGGGGTTCTGTTCGGTGATCGTCGCGTCGAACTCCCGGGTCACCCCAGCAACGGACATCGTCCAGTGGGTGTGAGTGTCGTCGATTTGGCGGATTTCGTCGACGCCGTCCATGAACCGCGGGAACGACTCGAACTGGGTCCACTGGTTGTACGCAATGGACACGTTGACCTTCACGTCAACGGATTCGGTGATGCTGCTCATCGAACGTTCACTCCTTCATGGGGTGGTGCGGTACCAACGCTGGAGGCGATCAGGTGTGGTTGCCGCGCAACGACGCCGCGCAGGCCGCACCCCAGCCCACAGCCGCAGCGACGGCCTTGACCCGCCCTGGCCGGTCCTCATCTCCAGCGGGCCAGTCAGCACCGCCGGGCGGACGGTACTGCAGCGCCGTAGGCAGCGGTCAGCGCGCCGAGTACTCGACCGAGGGCGAGCATCGGCAAGCTCCTTTGCCAGCGTGGACGTGGTGTTCCCGGCCGTGGTGACCGGTCGAGTTTTCGTATACCCACTCAGAATCGATCCAAACAACGACGAATCGATGCACCGAATAGTTGGCACAGCGTGTGACCTGGGACGACATCGGGATGAAACACGCGGTGGCGGGGTATGACCGTGAGCGTCGCGACGTGGTCGCGGAGATCAACCGAGAAAGGACTGCCCGCGATGTACCTGCCCCAGCCTCGTGGCCCGATCAGCACCGCACTGGCCATCGCCTTGACCCGGTCGCCGCACGCGCTGCCTGCGACCGTGCTCGACCACGCCCGTAGCGCCGTTGACGGGGCGCCGCGCGCGGGCCTGTCCGACGAGGACCTCCAGCTGAGCCTGTGGATCTGCTACGAACTGAGCTACCGCGGTTTCGACGACGTCGACGACGCCTGGGAGAGCGACCTGTCGCTGCTGGGCGTGCGCGCAACGCTGGAAACTCGCCTGGTGGCAGCGCTGCAGGACGCCACCGCCACCCACGACACGCGCAAGGTGGGTCCAGCGGATATCCCGGCCGCGCTCACGGCGCTCATCGACGCTGACGAGGGGCCTCCGTTGGCGCTCTATCTGCAGCGTCAGGCGACCACCGAGCAGTTCGCGGAGTTCGTGGCGCACCGGTCGATCTATCACTTGAAAGAGGCCGACCCGCACAGCTGGGCCATCCCGCGTATCGGCGGGCGGGCGAAAGCAGCACTGGTGGAGATCCAGGCCGACGAGTACGGCGGCGGCCGGGTCGAGCGGATGCACTCCGAACTGTTCCGCACCACGATGCGCGGCCTCGGCCTCGACGACACCTACGGCGCCTATCTCGACCAGGTTCCGGCGGTGACCCTGGGGGTGAGCAACACGATGTCGCTGTTCGGACTGCACCGCCGGTGGACCCCCGCGCTGCTGGGACACCTGGCGGTGTTCGAAATGACCTCGTCACTGCCCAACCGCCGCTACGGCAACGGCCTGCGCCGTCTCGGCTACGACGCGACCACCACCCACTTCTACGACGAGCACGTCGAAGCTGACGCGGTGCACGAGCAGATCGCCGCACACGACCTGTGCGGCTCCTACGCCATCGACCACCCCCACACCGCCGAGGACATCCTGTTCGGCGCCGCGTGCGCACTGGCCGTGGACAACGCGATGGCACTGCATCTGCTGCACCGCTGGGACACGGGGGACAGTGCCCTGCTCGCGCGGCCGGATGCCGCTGCGGCCTGACGAGGTGCGCACCCCCGTCCGCCCGTCCCGAGCCGACGAGAGGTCAGTCGTCCGCGGGGACCTGTCCGGACTCGGCGGCCCGCGCGGCGATGGCCAGGGCGGGGCTTACCGGCGCGCTCTACGCGGGTGGGGTGATGGTGTCGCCGGCGAGGTAGCGCAGGACGATCAGGTCTTCGCCGCAGTGGGTTTCGATGGCCGCGGCCCAGCCGTGTCGTTCGTCCCAGAGTAGGGCGAGGTCCCGGTCGGGGTAGTCGGGGTGGCGGTGCTCGAGCGCGTCATACGCCGACACCGGGGTGCCGTGGTCGATGGTGCAGGATTCGAGGCCGATGTCCAGCTGCTCGGTCACCGCGCCCAGGTATGAGCGCGGATCGCGATGTGCGCGGGACTGCTCGGGAGTGCGGTGGTCGTCAGCATGAGGGACGACGTTCCTTTCTGGGCCGGGGAAATACGGAACGGGCACTGGGTGGTGGGAAGCCGGGCACGGCTCCCCACCACCCGAGTGGACCTGTGTATTGCGTTCGCCGCCCGGGGTTTACCGTGCGGGCCGCAACGCGGCGGGCGAGTTCGCCGGGTGGTCATTGCTGCGGACAGGCAGCACTTCCTTCTCCCGTGGTCGTCGCGGGCCCAGCGGGTGGGATTGAGGTGGGGAGCGCTCCCGTGCACTTACCTGCCGGGCCACGAGAAGCACACCCCGCCACACCCGGCGGCGGGCTGGTGCCGCGGTGTCGTGGGGGTCATGGATTCCGGGTCGCGGGCGTGGGTCGTGTGGTGGCCGGGTGGCCCAGGCGAAGTCACCAACGCTTCGAACTCCGCCTGGATCGTCTCCTCGTCCAGCACGAGCAGCAGTTCCACCGCGACCGGTACCTCGGTGGTGGTCATGGCGCTCACCTCGGTCGTGAGGCGGGAGGTCAGGCCCGGATTTCCGTGCGGTCTTCGCCGGTGGCGGAGACCGTGATGCGG
>NZ_JAYMZS010000236.1:0-4439 GCF_035828755.1 Amycolatopsis sp. H20-H5
TTCCCGAGTCGCACCGCCCGCGACGCCAGCCCGCCCAGCAGAAGGAATGGTCACACGCAAACACTCGCACAACCAGCAGCCGATATCACGAACCGACACGCAAAGATCTAGCTCTGTAGTACTAGAGCGTAAGCGGCCATCGTCTCGTCGTCGCCGTTCGCGCCCCAGCTAACCGCGAGATCGGTCCAGCGCAATGCCTCGGCGGAGTTCCCCGCCTCCTGCGCCATCCACCCCGTGTACTCGGCAAACCTCGATGCCAGCAGCCAGATTTCGTCGCGCCGGGTGGCCTCGGTATGGGAAGCGGTATCGGTCAGGATCCGCGCGATGGACCGCAGCGAGGCGTCTACGAATCGGGGACCGACGGATCTGCCGATGTCCTTCAGCTCTTCGAGGACCCGTCCGTATCCGGCCACGAGCGAGTCGACCTCGACGGGGCTGCCAGCCGGTGCGCTGCGGCGCGCGGTTTCGGCGAGTTTGATCAGTACGCCGCCGGCGCCGAACGCCGCGTCGCATGCCGCGGCTGCAACGGACGTCGGGTTGCGGCGCCCGCTCTCCAGGTTGCAGATCTGCCCCTCGGAGACACTTGCGCGCCGCGCGAGTTCGCGCACGGTCCATCCCCGCCGTGCTCGGAGCCTCGCCAATTCGACGCCAAAGTCGCCCATACGAGTCAGGATATGGTGTGGCGCGGGTGGGAAACAACGCAGCGGGGCCGTCCGCTATTCAGTTCAGGTCGAATATGCGTCGAATCCTGCCTCCGACCGATACGGTAGGGGCGAACTCTCGTCAGGGCGGCCTGAAAGGGGCGATCATGCCGCGTGTCTTCTTGAGCTTCCGCAAAGCGGACTCGCGGTGGATGCGAAACCGCGTCTACCAAGCCTTGACCGACCGGTTCGGGGCCAGCGAGGTCTTCAAGTCGGGCGGGTCGATCCCGGCGGGTGCCGACTTCGCCGAGGTCCTGCGGCGGCAGGCCGCCGAGTGTGAGCTGATGCTCGTGCTCATCGGGCCGGCGTGGCTCGACGCCCGTGGCGACGATGGGATGCGGCTCATCGATCGGGCCCACGACTGGGTCCGCGTGGAGATCGCGACGGCCCTGAACGCGGGAAACCGCGTCGTCCCCGTCCTCCTGGGCGACGCGACGATGCTTCCCGAGGCATCGGCGTTGCCGTACGAGATCGCGGATCTCGCACGGCTGCAGTTTCTCCGCGTTCCGGAGACTCACCTCGCGGACGAGCTCGACCGACTGTGTGCCGCCATGGCAGCTCTCCTGCCCGATATCGGGCACGGGTCGGTGTCGCCGACGGCCGCCGCGGCGCCTGTCGCTGAACCGACGGTGACCATGACGGCGCGGGTGTCCGGTGGCGGCAGCGCGTACCAGGCGGCGCGCGATCAGACGATCAGACTGACTTAGGGGTGGGCGTTGGAGACTCTCGAAGCAGGCGATCCTCAGCAGATCGGGCCGTATTCACTGATCGGAAAATTGGGCACGGTCAGTGCTGGGAAGATCTTCGCGGGGCGCTCGGTTGATGGGCGGGTTGTCGCGGTTACGGTGGTACAGCCTGAGGCGGCCGCGGCACCGGATTTCCGGGAGAGGTTCCGAGCTGGTGTCGGGGCTGCCCGGGCGGTGTCCGGGGACTTCATCATGCCGGTTGTGGACGCTGACCCGGACGCACCCTCCCCCTGGTCGGCGACCGCGTTCGTTCCGGGATTGCCGCTTCGGCGGGCTGTGGACCGGTACGGCCAACTGTCGGAGTCGGCGCTGCGGCGGCTCGTTGTCGGCCTCGCCGGAGCGCTTACCCGCATCCATGCGGCCGGGCTGATCCACGGCGAGGTAGGGCCGGACTCAGTGCTGCTGGCGGCTGACGGTCCCTACATCGCCGCATTCGGCCTCGCCGGGACCACGGAGGCCGACGGGTCACCCATGGACGACATTCTCGGCCTGGGCGCAACGGTGCTGTTCGCCGCCTCGGGAAGTGAGCCGGAGTGGGAAGGCGCGTCCGAGGATGCGCGGACCCGTATCGCCGAACTGGAAACGGTGACCAGCACCCTGCCGTCGTCGCTGCACGAGGTGATCGGCGGCTGTCTGTACCCGGATCCCTCGACACGACCCACCGCGCAACAACTCATCGACTACCTCAACCGTCAGGGGCAACCGGTCCCCACACGCAACTGGCTGCCATCGGCGCTAACCGCCGACATCGAGGCACTCACCGCAGCAACGCCGTCGAGCACGGTCGGCGGTGGGGTCAGCCGCCGAAGTCTGCTCTTCGGTCTGGCGGGAGGCGCGCTCCTCATCGGTGGCGTGGCCGCAACCGCGGTCTTCTCCTCCAGCGGCTCGCCGGCGACCGGCGGGAAACCTGGCGGATCCACACCGCCGACTTCGCCATCGGGTGTGTCTCCCACACCGTCGTCGACAGGGGCACCGGCCCCGATCGTCCTGGACGCGCCGGACGCGATCAAGGCGTGGACGATCTCCGGGGGCAGCGCTCCACGGTGTCTGGAAGCCTCCGACAAGGTGGTCATGGTCGTTACGGACAAGACCACAGCCTTCATCGACGCCTCGACGGGTAAGACCGCTCTACCGGCTTTGAACACTACGAGCATATTCGGGTCGCAGAACACGTCCCTAATGGCCTACGCGGCCGGGGTCTTCTACTACCTCTGCGACACACCGAATGCTGATAACATGGTGGCCGCGGTCGACGGCACCACCGGGAATGTGAAGTGGGCGACCACTATGGCCCAGGCCGATCCCAGCGGGGCTGCCTACATCGCGCACTATGTGGCGGTCAACGGGAACACCGTGTACGTGTGCGGGACCGTGAACGCCCACTCGTCCTCGACTTCGGATACAACGACCGGTTACATCCGGGCGTTCGACGGCGCGACTGGTAAGGGACTGTGGCGGGTCGAAGGCACGGACATCAACAACGTGCTGGTGCCGCTATCGGGCTCCTACCTGCTGGCGACCTCGAGCACCCCGCACAAAGCGGGCCAGGTCCAGATGATCGACGCCGGCAAGCAGGGTGCCCACAGCTGGAAGATACCCATTCCAAACGCTGCGTATTATTTCGATCCCGGCTGGCCGATGACGTGCTACGCCGCCGGTATGTTCTTTTTCGCCGGCGGCGCTGGCGATACACTCTTCGCCGTCGACGCGGCGACCGGCGCTGAGAAGTGGCATCAGCAATTCGGTGCGAAGAACGGGGACCAAGTCGAACTCGGCACCCCTTTCGCGAGTCTGGACGGCGCGACGGTCTACGTCCCAGTGGGCAGCGATCTCGCGTCCCTCAGCGCCGCCGACGGGACTCCCAAGTGGGTAGCGACGCTCACCGGAGCCACCGAGATAGGCTTGTCCAACATGTTCAACGCCTCCCTCAGGACCGCCGGCATGAGCGCGCAGTGTTCGGCCGACGCCGTATTCGTCACCGACGGGGCAAAAAATCTGTGGGCCATCGACGCGGCCACCGGTAAGGCCCGGTGGAAGTACAACGACCCGGGGCAGCCGGACGTCGGGTTCACGTGGATCGTCGGTGGCGACCGCGTGTTCATCGCCTCAAACCTGACGTTGACCGCGATCTCGGTCCACGGTCAGTAGACGACAGGGGGAGGGGAAGCGTGGACACGACCTCGGACATGGCCTGGGGGCTGGCATCGGCCGCCGCCAAGCGCTTGATTGACCTGCTGGCCACGGACGGCTGGGCCGCGATCAAGGCCTCGGTCCTGTCACTGTGGCGGCATTCGCATCCTGAGCGCGTGGAAGCCGAACTCTCCGAAGCCCGCGGCGAACTGGTGCAGGCCACGCAGGCCGGCGACAGCGTGGAACTCCAAGGGTTGCTGGTCGCCGAGTGGGGGGCGCGTCTTGCCAGGCTGATCGCCGCGCGACCGGACGTCGCCGATGAACTTCGTGCGCTGCTCCTCGATGCGTCGCGTGACGCGGGATCAACGGGGCAGCAGACCACGGCCTCGATGACGCTGGCGGCACAAGTATCCGGCGGTGGCGACGCCTATCTGACGGGCCGGGACATGACCATCACCACGGGCGGGGCCGGGTGACCGAACCGGATGACGGCACGCAATCCAGCGGACAGCCGCTCTGGCAGCCGATAAACCTCGATGGCTCTGCGACGGACGGCGGTAGCGTCTACCAAGCTGGCCGGGACCTGACCATCATCCGCAAGCCCGACGGTCCGCGCCGCACCCGGCCCGGCCCCGATGCCCGCGAAATGCAGTGTCCGTATCCAGGGTTGATGCCGTTCAGAGCGGAGCACAGGGACTGGTTCTACGGCCGGGACCAGATGATCCACACGGTCTTAGCTTGTTGTTTAACCTCGGCGGTTAGTGTGGCGACCCCAGTTGATCATGGAAGCAGCCCTTGGTTGATCATGCTTCTTGCGACGGAAGATGATCCAACCAAGGGCTGCGTGATCAGTGTGCATGAT
>NZ_JAYMZS010000237.1:0-4417 GCF_035828755.1 Amycolatopsis sp. H20-H5
TCAACAGCCCTCCAGAGGCCCTCTCACGATCCGGACGGTTCGCGTCACGGCCTTACGCTCACTGTCCGCACCTCGGACGTCTCAGGCAGTCAGCCCCAGAACCACCCATATTCAGCAGCCTCCTAGACACGCGTGACGTCGCTCGGATCACCTGTGTGGGCTCGGCGGGGCCGGTGCCTCTAGGCTGCGAATCGGCCAAACAGGACCGACTCCCGGGGAGCGTCAGTGTCAGCAGGTGGCGGAAACAAGGCGATCATCGCCGCGCTAGGCGCGAACGCGGGCATCGCGGTCGCGAAGTTCGCCGGATTCCTCGTCACGGGCTCGTCCTCGATGCTCGCCGAGTCCGTGCACTCGCTCGCCGACACCTCGAACCAGGGTCTGCTGCTGCTCGGGCAGAAGACGTCGAAGCGCAAGGCGACCAAGGACCACCCGTTCGGCTTCGGCCGCGACCGGTACTTCTACTCGTTCATCGTCGCGCTGATGCTGTTCACCCTCGGCTCGGTGTTCGCGCTGTACGAGGGCATCCACAAGATCGGCGAGCCGGAGGAGCTGACCTCGCCGATCGTCGCGGTGATCATCCTGCTGGTCGCGATCGGCCTGGAGGGTTACAGCTTTTACACCGCCATCGGCGAGTCGCGGAAGATCAAGGGCGAAGCCGGCTGGTGGCAGTTCATCCGCCAGGCCAAGGAACCCGAGCTGCCCGTGGTGCTGCTGGAGGACGCGGGCGCGCTGGTTGGCCTCGTGCTGGCGCTCGCCGGTGTCGGTCTGTCGACGATCACCGGCGACCCGATCTGGGACGGCATCGGCACGGCCTGCATCGGCCTGCTGCTCGGCGTCATCGCGGTGATCCTCATCGTCGAGATGAAGAGCCTGCTGATCGGCGAGGGCGTCACCGACGTCGACCTCGCGACGATCGTCGACGAGCTGGCCGCCGGGAAGGTCGAGCGGGTGATCCACATCCGCACCCAGTACCTCGGCCCGGACGAGCTGCTCGTCGCGGCGAAGCTGGCGCTGGTGCCCGGCCTGGACACGGGCCAGGTGGCCACCGCGATCGACGACGCGGAGGCCCGCGTGCGCGCCAAGATCCCCGCGGCCAAGCTCATCTATCTGGAACCGGATCTCGACCGTGATCTCGGGTAGGCCGGTCACCGGGCCGAGGCCATGATCACGCGATAGGGTGATACACCGCGTTACAACGTCGTGGTTGAGCGTCGTGCAGGAGGTCTACGTTGCCCGGAACAGGTCTATGGCGGACCAAATCGATCGAACAGTCCATCTCGGACACCGATGATCCGGAGACCAAGCTCCGAAGAAACCTGAGCGCCTGGGATCTGACCGTCTTCGGTGTCGCCGTCGTCATCGGCGCCGGTATCTTCACGCTCACCGCGCGCACCGCCGGTGACTACGCCGGCCCTTCGACGTCTGTCGCGTTCGTGTTCGCCGCGATCGCGTGCGCGCTCGCGGCGCTCTGTTACGCCGAATTCGCCTCGACCGTGCCGGTCGCGGGCAGCGCGTACACGTTCTCGTACGCGACTTTCGGTGAGTTCGTGGCCTGGATCATCGGCTGGGACCTCATCCTCGAGCTCGCCGTCGGCGCCGCCGCGGTGTCGAAGGGCTGGTCGATCTACCTTCAGACCGTACTGGGGTACATCTTCGGCAAGGGCACCAAGACGACGTTCGACATCGGCAGCGTGACGATCGACTGGGGCGCGCTGATCCTCGTCGTCGCGCTGACCACGATGCTCGCGATCGGGACCAAGCTCTCGTCCCGGTTCTCGATGGTGATCACCGCGATCAAGGTCCTGGTCGTGCTGTTCGTCATCGTGCTCGGCATCTTCTACATCAAGGGCGCCAACTACACCCCGTTCATCCCGCCGGGCGAGACCGGCGGTGCCGGGCAGGGCGGGGTCGACCAGTCGCTGTTCTCGCTGATCGCGGGCGGCGCCAGCAGTTCGTTCGGCATCTTCGGCCTGCTGGCCGGTGCTTCGCTGGTGTTCTTCGCGTTCATCGGTTTCGACATCGTCGCGACCACGGCCGAGGAGACCAAGAACCCGCAGAAGTCGGTGCCGCGCGGCATCTTCGGCTCGCTCGCCATCGTGACCGTGCTGTACGTGGCGGTCTCGCTGGTGGTCGCCGGCATGGTCTCGTACAAGGACCTGGCGACTTCGGCGGGCGACGGCAGCCACAAGACACTGGCGACGGCGTTCTCCGCCAACGGCATCGACTGGGCGGCCAACATCATCTCGGTGGGCGCGCTCGCCGGGCTGACCACGGTCGTCATGGTGCTCATGCTCGGCCAGGTCCGGATCATCTTCGCGATGTCGCGCGACGGCCTCATGCCGCGCGGCCTGGCGAAGACCAGCGGGAGCGGCACGCCGAAGAAGGCCACGTTCCTCGTCGGCGGCCTGATCGCCGTCGCGGCGACGTTCTTCCCGGCGGACAAGCTCGAGGAAATGGTCAACGTCGGCACGCTGTTCGCCTTCGTGCTGGTTTCCGCGGGGGTGCTCGTGCTACGCCGGACGCACCCGGACCTGCCGCGCGCGTTCAAGGTCCCGTGGGTGCCGGTGATCCCGATCCTCGCGATCCTGGCCTGCCTGTGGCTGATGCTGAACCTGACCGTGCTCACCTGGCTGCGGTTCATCGTCTGGATGATCGTCGGCGTGGTCATCTACTTCGCCTACAGCCGTCGTCATTCCCTGCTCGGCAGGCGGCAGCGCGGAGAGCTCTCGGGAGTCGACGAGAAGAGCTGATCGTCCGCAAGTCCGGCACCGGCCCGTCCTCTGTTCGCGGAGGGCGGGCCGTGCTGCTTCACGCGGTCTTGGCACCCCGATGAAAGCCCTTTCCGTAGATGTGATATCGCGCGTAAATGGCAAGTTGAAGCTTCTCGCGCCTTAAGTCCCAGGTATCTCGAAACGATAACTGACACATCTCGATTTGGTTTGCCACTCGCACTCAGGGTGATGCGACGAGCCCTATGCGATACCGTCCGGGCCTTGCTTCCCTCTGACGGGTTAATTACCTCCACGTAGTTTTTACGGTGAGTAGCATTGGTCGTTCCAGAGGGTGATGTCGATCTTTCGCTTGGGGTCCCCCCTTTCGGTACAGGAGAATTCTGAATGCAGGCCATGTCCAGACGTTCCGTCCGCGCCGCCCTCACCGTCGCCGCGATCAGCGCGGTGACCCTGCTCGGCACCGCCACGGGCGCGCTCGCGTGCACCACCGATGACGGCCGCGGCCACCCGATCCAGGGTCAGGTGGACAAGTGCGAGGACGTCCAGCAGCGCGGCGAGACCCTCACGCCGGACAACTTCACGACGGAACTCAACGGTGACAAGACCCGGCTGAAGATCGTCGGCCTCAACGAGGGCGTCACCGTGTCCGCCATCGTCGTCAACGGTGGCGACGACGGGCACAACCTCTACTACATCGGTGGCAAGAACGAGCTCAAGCTCGCCAACCTGCCGTGGGAGAACCTGCGCGCGCCGTTCAACTTCAACGGCTCCCAGCCCAAGGTCGGCAAGTGGTTCGCCTGTGGCACCAAGACGACCAAGCCGACCGAGACCCAGGCGCCGCCCACCACGACGACGAAGCCGACCGAGGGCACGCCGACCAAGACCGCGAAGCCGACCCCGACCACGGAGGCGCCCACCAGCTCCGCTTCGCCGACCACCACCTCGGCCCCCGCTGTCATCCCGGCGGGTAACAACGCCAACGGTGGCGGCCTCGCGTCGACCGGTTTCGACAACAGCTGGCTGATCTGGGTCGGCGCGCTGCTGCTGCTCGCCGGTGGCGGACTGCTGGCCCTGCTGAAGTTCCGCCGCAAGGCCTGATCCTCAGCGACGGTCTCTGAAGGCCACCTTGACGGACTCTAACGCCCTCAAGGTGGCCTTCAGCGCGTACCAAGTCCGGCTGAGGTCTAGGGCGACCTTCAGCTGCTTACGGCTTGCCGGGGAAGTCCGGGAACAGCGGGAACTGCTCGGCGGCCGGGGGGAACGGGCGGCCGGGACGTTCGAGCCCGGCGGCCATCGCGACGGCGTGGTCCCATTCGGCGTCGACGACGTAGTCCGCGTGACGCAGCACCCCGGCCGCCCATCGGTGCCGTCCGGCGGGCCCGCCGGGGCCGCGCATCGGGTCCGGCAGCCAGTGGTCGCCGCCGAGGATGAGCACCCCGCTCGGCTCGGGCGCCGTGGCCAGCGGGCCGATGCCACCGCCGGGCAGGTAGCCGTCGCCGAGCAGTTTCCCGCTCGCGACCTGGTGGCGCCAGGTGGTGACGCCACCGCCGAAGATGTCCGTGCCCCGGCACAGTGCGCGCCAGCGGCCGTCGAGGTCGCCGAACAGCCCGGCGAGCGAATCCTGGGGCAGCACAGCGGGGAAAGCCCGCTGGTAGCCCCAGTGCAGCGGGGAGCCCGCGGTCAGC
>NZ_JAYMZS010000238.1:0-4110 GCF_035828755.1 Amycolatopsis sp. H20-H5
TCACGATCCGGACGGTTCGCGTCACGGCCTTACGCTCACTGTCCGCACCTCGGACGTCTCAGGCAGTCAGCCCCAGAACCACCCATATTCAGCAGCCTCCTAGGGCCGCGTGACTGACGGGGACTTTTGCAAGATTGAGTCGAGGGAAATCCCCTTCAGTCGCGACCCCAGGTTTGCCGTGTGCCCTGATGGGAGCCTTCACGGCGTTTAACGCTGTCATGGTGGCCTTCAGGGGCACACGTGAAACGGTCGTGGCGGTATAAAGCGGGCGAATGGGTAGACTTTTCGTCCTTTGTGGAGGGTAGGCGGCTTCGAAGGACAGGCGCCCGAGGCTTCGAGCGGCGGCTGCTGCGACAGTTTCCAGACCGAAGTCTGAGTCGTGACGTCCCGGGACCATCGACATCGGCCGGTGCCCCACGGGCCATCTCCCTGGCTGGAGCCGATCTGGTGCGGTCGCGTATGCCCCCAGCGGCTCAGTCGGCTACGCCGGTTTTCTCTTGGACATCACTGTGCGCCGGGACGATGCCGCGCCGGATGTCGCCGGGCGCGGGCCGGACACGCTGCAGATCCCGGCGGTCGGTGGACCGCAGCTGCCAAGGAACGCTCACGACCATCACCCCCGGCTCGAACAGCAGCCTGGCCTTGAGCCGCAGTGAACTCTGGTTGTGCAGCAGGTTTTCCCACCAGCGGCCGACGACGTACTCGGGGATGTAGACGCAGACGACGTCGCGCGGGCTCGAGCGGCGCAGGTTCTTCACGTAGGCGACGACCGGCCTGGTGATCTCCCGATACGGCGACTCGACGACCTTCAGCGGCACCTTCATGTCGCGTTGTCCCCATTGCCGTTGCAGGGCACGGGTTTCGCCGTCGTCGACGTTGACGGTGATCGCGGTCAGCGTGTCCGGCCGGGTGGCGCGGGCGAAGGCGATCGCACGCTGGCTCGGCTTGTGCAGGGTGGAGATCAGCACGATCGCGTGCACCCGGCTGGGCAGCAGGTCGCTGTCGTCGTCAGGCAGCAGTTCCTCGCGAAGACGGCCGTAGTGCCGGTGGATCGCCCGCATCCCGAGGTACAGCACGGGAATGGCGATGACGACCAGGTAGGCACCGTGGGTGAACTTGGTGATCAGCACGACGACCAGCACGATGGCGGTGAGCACGGCCCCGAGCGCGTTGATCAGCCGGGATCGCTGGATCGCGAGCCGCTGCCCCGCACCGGTGGCGGTGGCGAGTTCGCGGTTCCAGTGCCGGACCATGCCTGCCTGGCAAAGGGTGAAAGAGGTGAACACGCCGAGGATGTAGAGCTGGATCAGCCGGGTGGTGGACCCGTCGAAAGCGAAGATCAGGACAGCGGCGACGATCGAGAGCGCGACGATGCCGTTGGAGAAGGCCAGCCGGTCGCCGCGGGTGCGCAGCTGACGTGGCAGGTAGCGGTCTTGCGCGAGAATCGAGGCCAGGAGCGGGAAACCGTTGAAGGCGGTGTTCGCGGCGAGGATCAGGATGAGCGCGGTGGTGGCCTGCAGGAAGTAGAACATCACCGCGTGATCGCCGCCGAAGACCGCCGCCGCGATCTGGCTGATCACGGTTCGTTGCGGGTCTGTAGTGCAGTCGCCGGTGAAACCGATGAGGTCGCAGGTGTTCTCGGCGATGCGGACGTGGGTGATCAACGCGAGGGCAGTGATGCCGACGAACATCACGATGGCGATGATGCCCATCGCGGTCATCGTGCGGGCGGCGTTGAGGCTCTTCGGTTTACGGAACGCCGGGACGCCGTTGGAGATCGCCTCCACGCCGGTGAGCGCGGTGCAGCCGGAGGAGAATGACCGCAGCAGCAGGAAAACCAGCGCGACGCTGGTCAGGCCGACCTGTTCCGGCCGGATGTCGTACCCGGCGCTTTCCGCGACAGGCGCGTTGCCGGTCACCGCGCGGCCGAGGCCGATCGCGATCATCAGCATGACCCCGGCGATGAACAGATAGGTCGGGACGGCGAAGGTCCGGCCGGACTCGCGGATCCCGCGCAGGTTCATCGCCATCAGCACGAGGATGAACCCGATGTCGATCGCGATGCGGTAACCGTTGAGCGTGGGCATGGCGGAGATGATGTTGTCCACACCCGCGGCGACCGAGACCGCGACGGTCATGATGTAGTCGACCATCAGCGCACCGGCCACGACGAGCCCCGCGCTGCTGCCGAGATTGCGCGACGCGACCTCGTAGGATCCACCGCCGCTGGGATAGGCGCGGACGACCTGCCGGTAGGACAGGACCACCACGGTGAGCAGGACGACCACCGCCAGCCCGATCCACGGTGCCAGGTGCAGGAAAACCAGGCCGCCGATGCTGAGGATCAGCAGGATCTCCTGGGTCGCGTAGGCGACCGACGACAACGGATCACTGGCGAAGATGGGCAGCGCGAGAGTCTTCGGGAGCAGAGTCTCGCCCAGGGTGTCGCTGCGGAACGGCCGGCCCAGTACCAGCCGTTTCAGCCATGAAGTGGGTGCTGGCACACCCCGGAGCATCCCTTTCCGCCGGAGGTCGGCGCGTAGGGATTTCGTCAAGATCTTTACAGTGCCGTATGGATTCCGTAAACGGCTGGGCCGTGCGCGAGCTCCGCCCCGAGGCGCCGCTGGTGGTTGTCCGCCGAGTCCTGCTCGGACCCGCCGCTCAGCGTCCCCAAGACCCCTTGCCCGGCCGCGGAACTCCCGGTTTCTTGCCGGTGCGGACCGCTTCCGCGTGCCGCACTGCGTCGTCCATGTCCATCCAGTTCGGCCGGGTGCGGCTGGTCGGCACGGATACGAGGGTTATCCCGCCAGACCACACCCCTTCGGGCGGGTGGTGGAACTCCTATCCGTTGTACAGGAAGATCTGTGGTGCCAAAGGATCCCGCGCGACCGGGGTCGGCTCGGGCACGGTCAAGGCGACGCCGGGGAGCCACGGCGGCAGCGCCTCACACGCGGCCCGCCACTCGGCCGGAATCCCGGCGCTGCCTGTCCTGGCCGCGACGATCCCGCCGATGATCGCGCAGACGGTGTCGAGGTCTTCGGCGACCTCCGCGGCGGTCCACAACGCGTCGGCGTAGGCGTCCAAGTGGTACGCGGCGATCCACAACGCCAGTGGGACAGTGTCGGAGGCACTGACCTCGCGGCCGTTGCCGAGCAGGGCGGCCACCTCTTGAACGGGCTTGGCCGGAGGAAGCCGGATCGCGGCCTCGATCCGGCGGCGGACCTCACTGACGGGAACCCGGGGCGCCACTGTCTCCAGCAGCCGAGCCGGGGTGAGCGACGGCCACCGCGATCGCCCCGGCGACACCCTCCGGGTGAGCGTGGGTGACCACCGCGGACTTCTCCGCCTCGGCCACCACCGTGTTCAGGTCGTTGCAGAACCAGGCTCCCAACGGCGCGACCCGCATGGCCCCACCGTTGCCCCACGACCCGGTGCCGAACGCGGACAGTGCCACGTCGCGCCACGACTCCCCCGCCCGGTAGCGCACCAGCATCCGTTCGACGCCCGAGCCGTAGCCGCGGCGGTCGTCGAAGTGCCCGGCGAACGACGCGGCCAGCGCGTCCTGGTCGATTTCGCCGTACTGGCTCATAACCCGGTAAATCGAGCAGGCCATCTCCGTGTCGTCACTCCACGACCACGGCGCCGTGGGCAGCTCACGATCGCGGATCGACGAGTGGTCACCGGGCAGCAGAATGCTCGACCCGAACGCGTCGCCCACCGCGAGACCCAGCAGGCTCGCGGTGGCCGGGTACTCGCCTGCCACCTTCATCCCCCTCCGACTCCGGCAGGCTATCTGACCTGCCGGGACGGTTTCTGGACCGGCCAAAACGTCGATGACGACGCAGTCGATGTGCCGCTACTCGTCCGCGTAAGTCCGGGTGGCGCGCCGGTAGGGCTGGCGCAGCGCCGCGAGGCGGCGGGGTTAGCGGACTGCGTCGCTATTAGAGGGCGTCCGGAAACTGATGTCATGGCGTCCAGTTTGGTGCCTAGGAGGCTGCTGAATATGGGTGGTTCTGGGGCTGACTGCCTGAGACGTCCGAGGTGCGGACAGTGAGCGTAAGGCCGTGACGCGAACCGTCCGGATCGTGAGAGGGCCTCTGGAGGGCTGTT
>NZ_JAYMZS010000239.1:0-4089 GCF_035828755.1 Amycolatopsis sp. H20-H5
CAAGGGAAAGCCGGTGTCCCCCACCGGGCGGCGCTGGTGGATCAGTGCGGCCGCCGCGGCGGTGGTCATCGCCGTCGGTGGCACCGCGGCGATCACCGGAGCCGACCATGGCGACCCCTCGGCCCAGCCGCCGGTGGCCGCGCAGGGGGTGAGGTTCCTGTCGGTGCAGCAGGCACTGGGTCTCGCCGCCGACAAGATCCAGGTCACTGGTGAGACTCCCATTCCCGCGGGCAAATTCCGTTATGTCGAGACCCACTCCTGGCTCCTGTGGAACGACAGCAGGATCCCGGCCGCCTTCTCCGGCGAACGGCTGACCCAGACCTGGCAGCCCAGCGACTTCAACGGGCAGTGGCTGCTCAAGACCGCACCCACCGGGAACAGGAAATGGCTCATCGGCGACGAGCAAGCGCTCAGGACCTTCACCCAGAAGACCGAGCTACACCAAGATGTCGACCTCAGCGTCTATTGGCCGAGCGGTGAATGGCGCGCCGCGAAGGGAAAGTTCCCCGGCTTGGCCATGTCCTTCGTCGGCCGGGAAGCCGACGAATGGGGCACCCCCACCAAGCAGCAGCTGGACGGGTTGCCGCGTGACCCGCAGAAGCTGTACGACCTGATGGCGGCCGACCCCTCGGTGACGGCCAAACCCGCGTTCGGCGGGGTACTGGACATCGCCACCCGGCTGCTCAAGACCGGTACCGTGCCGGCCGACCTCAAGGAGTCGCTCTACCGCGCGGTGGCCAAGATCCCCGACCTCAGGGTGACCGAGCAGGTGGCCAACCTCGACGGCCGCACGGGCGTCGCACTGGGCGTCGACCCCGGCGACCGCACCCTCCGTATCGAAATCATCATCGACCCCGCCACCGGCGAATTCATCGGGCAGCGCTTCACCCAGCTCAAGCCGTATGAAAACGACCCCACGTCTGCGGGCGTCAAACCCGGCACCGTGACGTCCTCCAGCTCGGTAAAGACCACCATCGTCGACACGCAGGGAGCTGTCCTGCCAGGAAACTGACCCCTCCCACCACGCCGCCAGCCGGCTGCGAGCGTCCTTTTCCCCACCAACAGGCTGACCAACGAAACCGTGGGTCAGCCTGTTGGTGGTAGCACCTCACGAGGGAGTACTCATGACATCACGGAGACGG
The DNA here is from genome assembly GCF_035828755.1 of Amycolatopsis sp. H20-H5. NCBI lineage: Bacteria > Bacillati > Actinomycetota > Actinomycetes > Pseudonocardiales > Pseudonocardiaceae > Amycolatopsis > Amycolatopsis sp. H20-H5. The sequence continues at coordinate 1,143 of NZ_JAYMZS010000239.1, forward strand.
TTGACCGCCGGCGTGCTGGCCACGGCCTGCGCGGCGGCGACCTTGGCGGCCTTGCCCGGCCAAGCGGGCGCGGCCGGCGCGCCGGGTGCACCGGCAGTGGCCGAAGGCGGCGCCGGCCACCGGGTCACGTTGATCACCGGTGACCAGGTCAGCGCGAGCATGGACGCCCGCGGCCACTGGTCACTGGCCTTGCAGGACGATGCCCGTTCCGGGCACGCGCCGTACGTCCAGTTCGGCGTCCGCCGCGGGGGCACCACCGACTCGTACCTGGTACCGGCCACCGCGATCCCGCTCGTCGAGTCCGGCCGGGTGGACCGGGAACTGTTCAACATCACCGGGTTGATCCGCCAGGGCTACGACGACGCCGGCACCGACACGGTGCCGCTGCTGGCCGAGTACCCGGACGGTCTGGCCGCCCGCTCGGTCGCGCCGGCCGGCGCCCAGCGCGGTCGCAGTTTCGATGAACTGGGCTACACCGAACTCGGTGAGTCCAAAAAGGACGCCAAGGGGTTCTGGGCGGGGCTGAGCGCCGGGGGACCGGCCGCGCTCTCCGGTGGGCCGAGCAAGATCTGGCTCAACGCCCACGTGCAAGCCTCGCTGGACCAGAGTGTGCCGCAGATCGGTGCTCCGGCGGCCTGGCAGGCCGGTTATACCGGCAAGGACGTCACGGTGGCCATCCTGGACACCGGGGTGGACGCCGGGCACCCCGACCTGGCCGGGAAAGTCGCGCAGAGCAAGGACTTCAGCGGCAAGGGCAGCGTGGCCGACGGCCACGGGCACGGCACGCACGTCGCCTCCACCATCACCGGTTCCGGCGCGGCCTCGGGTGGCAGGTACAAGGGCGTGGCCCCGGACGTCAAGCTGGCCATCGGCAAGGTGATGAACGACGGCGGCTCGGGCCGCGAGTCCGACATCATCGCCGGCATGGTCTGGGCGGCCAAGGAAGCCAAGGCCAAGATCGTCAACCTGAGCCTGGGCAGCGGACCCACCGACGGCACCGACCCCGACTCACAGACCATCAACAAGCTGAGCAAGCAGTACGGCACGCTGTTCGTGGTCGCCGCCGGCAACAGCGGCCAGGACGAGGGGGTGAGTTCCCCGGCCACGGCCGACGCCGCACTGGCGGTGGGCAGCGTGACCAAGTCCGACAAGCTGTCCCCGTTCTCCGACCGCGGTCCCCGCACCGGCGACGGTGCGGTGAAGCCGGAAATCGCCGCCCCCGGCAGCGACATCGTGGCCGCCCGCGCGCAGGGCACCTCGCTGGGGAAGCCGGTGGACGAGCACTACACCAAGCTCTCCGGCACCTCGATGGCCACCCCGCACACCGCGGGCGCCGCGGCCATCCTGGCGCAGCGGCACCCGGACTGGACCGGCGAACAACTCAAGTCCGGCTTGGTCGGTACGGCCAAGGAACTGTCCGGTATCGGCGTGACCGCGATCGGCGGTGGCCGGGTGGACGTGGCCGCCGCGGTGACCCAGGCCGTGCAGTCCGCACCCGCGACGGTGAACACCGTCGTGCGGTGGGCAGGCAAACCCGACAAGCGCACGGTCACCTACACCAACCCCGGCACCACCCCGGTTACGGTGAACCTGGCCTTCAGCCTGGTGGACAAGCAGGGGCAGCCGCCCGCCGCGAACCTGGCGAAGCTGTCGGCGAACTCGGTCACCGTGCCCGCCGGTGGCAAGTCCACTGTGGACCTCACGTTTACCTCGAAGTCCGGCAAACCCGGTACTTACCAGGGTCTGTTGCTGGCCAGTACCGCTGACGGCAAGACGCGGGTGCGCACCCCGGTGGGGGTGAAGGACGAGCCGGAGTTGTACGGCCTGTCGGTGAAGATGCTGGGCAGGGATGGCAAGGCACCTGGCGCGCAGGACGCCCAGACCTCCGTCGCCGTCAACGTCCACACCGGACAGAGCTTCTTCGGCTACGCCGGTGAGTCGCTGCGGGTGCCGCCAGGGGACTACACCCTGAGTGCGGGGCTCACCGCGCTCAAGCCGGGTGCGCCGGTGGAGGTCACCGCATTCGCCAACCCGGTCGTCAAGGTGACCCGCGACACGACGGTGTCCTTCGACGCCCGCCAGGCCAAGCCGATGACGGTCCACACGGACCAGACGGGAGCCCTCAGCGGTAGACTGAGTGCCATATTGGAAACCCGCCCCGACGGGCCGCACGAGCCGGTGTTGCTCGGGGTGGGCGCCTACGCACAGTTCGATCGGCTGTACGCCTATTCCACCCCCGGGGTGAGCTCGAAGTACTTCCGTTTCACCGAGGACGCACGGCTCTACCAGTCGTACTTGGAACTCACCGCGGAAGGGGCGCAACCGCTGGCGGTGGATGTGGGCTTCGCGCCGTTCTACGACCGCGTCCCGATGCCCGCCGAGCGGCTGGACACCGTCTACGGCGGTGCCGGCACGTCGGACGATCTGTCCAAGGTGGACGCCAGGGGCAAGTTGGTGGTGCTGGATTTACCGGACGGCATCCTCGGCACCGAGGCCAGCAAGCGCGTCGACAATGTGAAGGCCGCAGGCGGGCGCTTCGCGCTCTATCGCCTCATCAGCCCTGATGCCTCGGCCAGCCTGCTCAGTGCCCCACCCGTCCAGTGGTCGCTGCCGACCTTCAGTGTGAACGGGTACACCGGCGACCGCTACGTGGCACTGGCCAAGGCAGGCGGGTTGACCTCCTCGCTGACCGTCCGGGACCACAGCGACTACGCGTACGACCTGTACTACCCGTCCGTGGGCAGCATACCCACCAACCTGGTACGCGAGGCCAAGGCAGCGGACGTGGCCGCGGTGACCATGGCCTACCACGGCTACGCCAAGGAATTCCTCCCGATCGTGTACGCGTTCGTGGAGGGTCCGGAAGGGGAGATCAACCGGGGCGGGCGTAGTGACGCGCCCCAGTCCGAGCAACGGCGCTACTTCACCCCGGGTGACTGGCGACTCG
>NZ_JAYMZS010000240.1:0-3705 GCF_035828755.1 Amycolatopsis sp. H20-H5
CCAGGCCCAGGCCGCCCACCAGGCTCACGAAACACCCACCGCGCTGTCGTATGCCACGTCGGAAAGAACCCCAAAACGGACACAAGAGCCACAAACGCAACGAACCAAACAGGTTAAACAACAAGCTTAGCGCCCTTCACCAGCAGCGAAAGGGACGTTCCTCGCAGCCAACACCAGGAACGTCCCTTTCCTGCGACTCCCGGCTAACGGGCGAGGACCAGCGAACCGAGCCAGTCCTCGATGACCTCGGCGGTGGCCGCCGAATCCTCCATGGCGAGCGAGAAATGGTCGGCTTCGATGATCCGGACGGTGTCGGCGGGCACCGGGGACGCGGTGTCGGTGCGCTCCTCGGCATCCACCAGCGGGACGGTGCACTTGACGAGCAGGGTCGGCGCGGTGGTCGGCGGGAGCTCCAGGTCGGCCATCATGCTGAACCAGTGGCTCATCGCGGACAACCGGGCGCTGTCCAGTGTCACCGACGTCGAATCCAAACCGGCCAGATAGTTCCGCGTGACCTCGCCGAAGTCGACGCTCTCTTCGGCGCGGTGGCGCAGGCTCAGCGTGTCGAGCATGATCACCGCGTCCGGCCGGATGCCCCAGGTGCTCTCCAGCACCCCCGCGACCGAGTACGCGAGCGCTCCGGCCGAGGAATGGCCGACGAGCACGAACGGTTTCCCGGCACTGGCGGTCAGGACGCTCTCCGCGATCACCCTGGACGCCGCCGCCGGGGTGGCGGGGAGTGCTTCCCCGGTCCCGAAGCCGATCAAGGGCAGCGCCGACAGCGTGCGCTTGCCGCGGAACCGGTCCGCGATCCGCGCGTACTGGTGGACGCCGCCGGTCACCACCGGGGAGCTGACGCAGATCAGCATCGGCTGCTCCGGGCCCTTGGACAAGGTGACCGCGGCGGGCAGCTCGGCCAGCTCGGCCGGGCTCTCGAAGGTCGGCCGCAGCGCAACGACCGCCTTCAGCAGCAGCATGGCCTCCTGGCCCTTGCCCGAGTCGAGCGCGCCGAAGAACAACTTCGCCAGCGTGTCGCCCGAAGCAGGCGACACCGTCTTGGCCGTCCGCGCCGGAGCGTCCGCGGGCCCGAGGTTGCCCGCGATCTCGCCGCACAGCCAGGTGGCCAGCTGCGCGGGCGTCTTGCTGTCGAAGACGATCGTCGAAGGCAGTCGCAGCCCGGCCGTCTCGGCGAGTTTGTTGCGCAGCTCCACCGCGATCAGGGAGTCGAAGCCCGATTCGAGGAACGCCCGGTCCGGGTCGAGCGCGCCGGAATCGCGGTGCCCGAGCAGCGTGGCCGCGTAGTCGACCACCAGGGCCAGGACCACTTCCTCCTGCTCGGCCGAGCCGAGTCCCCGGAGCCGGTCCCGCAGGGTCTCTGTCGAGACGGCCGAAGCTCCGGAAGCCGCCGCCCGGCGGCTCACCTGGACAAGTCCGCGCAGCAGGGCCGGGATCTCGCCCCGGTTGCCCAGGCCTGCGGCGTCGACCTTCAGCGGGACGATGAGTGCCTCGTCGGAGACGATCGCGGCGTCGAACATCCTCATGCCCTGCCGGGTGCCGATGGTCGGCAGCCCGGCCGAGGAGATCCGCTTGACGTCGTTGCCGGTGAGCGCGCCGGTCATCTCGCTCGCCTGCTCCCACAGGCCCCACGCCAGCGAGGTCGCCGGAAGTCCGAGGGCGCGCCGGTGCTGAGCCAGCGCGTCGAGGAAGGCGTTCGCCGCCGCGTAGTTGGCCTGCCCCGGACTACCGGTCACGCCGGACACCGACGAGTACAGCACGAACGCGGCCAGCGGGATGTCCGCGGTGAGCTCGTGCAGATGCCACGCGGCATCGACCTTCGGCCGCAGGACGGTGTCCAGCCGCTCCGGGGTCAAGGAGGCCACGACCCCGTCGTCGAGCACCCCCGCCGTGTGCACCACCGCGGTCAGCGGGTGCGCCGCGGGGACCGAGGCGATCAGCTCGGCGGTCGCCGCACGATCCGCGGTGTCGCAGGCGGTGATGGTGACCTCGGCGCCGTGCGCGATGAGCTCGGCCCGCAGTTCCAGCGCACCCGGCGCGTCCGGGCCGCGGCGGCTCGCCAGCAGAAGATGCCGCACCCCGCGTTCGGCGACCAGGTGCCGGGCGAGCTGCCCGGCGAGTGCCCCGGTGCCACCGGTGATCAACACCGTTCCCCCGGGGGCCAAGGCGGGCGGGATGGTCAGCACGATCTTGCCGACGTGCTTGGCGAGGCTCATGTACCGGAACGCGTCCGGCGCCCGGCGCACGTCCCAGGCGGTCACCGGCACCGGTTCGAGCGCGCCCGTGGTGAACAGCTCCAGCAGTCCGCCCAGCATCTCCTGGACGCGCTCCGGGGTGACGGCGCCGAGGTCGAAGGCCCGGTAGTCCACGTCGGCGAGACCTTCGCGGATATCGGTCTTGCCCATCTCGAGGAAGCGTCCCTCCGGCGCGAGCAGCCGCAGGGAGGCGTCGACGAACTCGCCGGTGAGGGCGTTGAGCACGACGTCGACACCGCGGCCACCGGTGGTCTCGGAGAACCGCTGCTCGAAGTCGGTCGTGCGCGAAGACGCGAGGTGGTCCTCGGCGACGCCGAGGGCGCGCAGCTCGTCCCACTTGCCCTCGCTCGCGGTGGCGAAGACCTCGGCGCCGAGGTGCTGGGCGAGCTGGATCGCGGCCATGCCGACCCCGCCAGCCCCGGCGTGGACGAGCACGGTCTCCCCGCGGCGCAACCCGGCCAGGTCGACGAACGCGTAGTACGCGGTCAGGAACACCAGCGCCACCGAAGCGGCGCTTTCGTCGGACCAGCCTTCGGGCACCAGGCCGAGGTAGCGCTCGTCGACCGCGGCGACCGGCCCGAACCCGCCGTCGACCATGCCGAACACCCGGTCGCCGGGTTTGACCGACGTCACGTCGGGGCCGATCTCGGTGACCACACCGGCGGCCTCGGCGCCCATCAGCCCGTCGCGGCCCGGGTACATGCCCAGCGCCTTGAGGACGTCGCGGAAGTTGACCCCGGCGGCGGCGACGCGGAGCCGGACCTGACGTCCGGTGAGCGGTTCAAGCACTTCGGGACAGGCTTGCAGGGTCAGGTTGTCGAGGCTGCCGCGGTGGCTGCTGCCGAGGCGCCACGGCACGTCACCGGCAGGCGGCAGGAGGCCGTCGCCCGGCACCAGCCTGGCGAGCCTCCCCGCGCGGACCGCGCCTTCGCGCACCACGACCTGCGACTCGCCGTCGTCGAAGGCGCCCAGCAACGTCGGCACGGCTTCGGCCGACTCTTCGGTGTCGTCGAGGTCCGCCAGCAGGAACCGGCCCGGGTTCTCGGTCTGCGCCGAGCGCACCAGGCCCCAGACCGCGGCCGCGGCGAGGTCGGTGACGTCTTCGCCGCCGTCGGCCATGGCGCCCCGGGTCACCAGGATCAGGCGGGACTCGGCGAAGCGGTCGTCGGCGAGGAACTGCTGGATCCGGCCGAGGGCCTGGGCGCTCAGCGCGTGCACCGAAGCCGGGCCGCCCGCGGCGAGGTCGCCCTTGACCGACAGCAGGAACACGTCGGGCGCGGTACCGGCGACCTCGGCCGGGGAGTCCACAAAGGACGTGACGGTTTCACCGGCCAGACCGGCGGCCGACGCGAAACCGAACTCGTCGCCGCCGACGATGGTCCACCGGGTGCCGGGGACCGAAGACGTCGGGACGGGGGTCCACTCCAGCCGGAAC
>NZ_JAYMZS010000241.1:0-3703 GCF_035828755.1 Amycolatopsis sp. H20-H5
CCGCCGTGCTGGTCACGAACTGGGAATGGGACGGCCGCAAGCGCACCAAGGTCGACCACCGCGAACCCGTGCCCGTCGCCGAACCAGTCTCGGCGCCCACGGCTCAGGAAAGCCTGTGGGACGGGGTCTGATCAGGCCTCTTCGGGCGGGTCGGCTGCGTCCGGGTCAACCCAGACCACGCGGGCGGACACCAGCGGCCGCCTGCTGAACCCGCGCAGCGCCCGCTCTGGTGACCGCAGCGTCGGCCGCGAACCGTTGTCGACGCTGAGGACCTCGACCTCGTCCTCGAAGGCCAGGCCCCAAGCGGCGATCCGGCCGTCCACCCGTTCGCCGCGTTCCTGCACGATGGCGAACAGGCGCGGAGCGTAAGTCGCCACCAGCTCTTTCAAGAGCTCCGCGAACTCGTCCTCATCGCAGAGTGGCTCGCCCGGATGCGGATGGGGATGACTTAACATCGGCGCCTCCTACTGACCGTGTTTGCGGTAACGTGTCGATCGTCCGCCGCTGGCAGTTGGCCGCCTCGGTGAAAGTCCTTCGAGAGCAAGCGAACCTCACCCAGGACGAAGCCGTCGAACGGCTCCAGCGTGGAGAGGGAAACTGGTCGCGCTCGACGATGTCCCGGGTCGAGAACCGCGAGCACAACCTCAAGCCACGCGAGGTCGAGCAACTCCTCGCCGCCTACGGCATCGACGACGCGGACAGCCATGAAGCCCTGACCCAACTCGCCATCGACAGCCGCAAGCGAGACTGGTGGCACCAGTTCCAGGGCTCGCTGCCCGTGGCAGTCCAACCGCTCCTGAGCCTGGAGAGCGGACTCATCGCCATGCGCGACTTCCAGAACCAACTCATCCACGGCCTATTGCAGACCTCCGACTACGTCCGCGCACTGATGATGTCCATCGGCCCCGGCGCATTCGACCTGGGTCAGTTGGAACGCGGCGTGGCCGCAAGAATCGCCCGACAGCAGATCCTCACCAAGGACAGCGCACCGAGCCTTCATTTCATCCTGGACGAGATCGTCATGCACCATCAGTTACGCAGGCTGCTCCAGGTGACCGAGAACCCCAACTTGACCATCCAGATCCTGCCCAAGGAAGCCGGTGGCAGTCCTGGGTTACTCGGACCATTCGCCGTCCTCACGCTGCCTGAGCCGATCCCGGACATCGGTTACACCGAGGGCTCGGCCGGAACCTTCTACTTCGAGGATCGAGAGCGTGTGCGCTCATGGACTCTCCGCTTCGGTATGCTCACCGAACGGGCCTTGTCCCGTAAAGAATCCGCCGAAGTGATCACCGAGGCGATACGGCAGTACCAGTGAGCTGAGCGGAGGAGGTCACCGTGCCCCAAGTGAACCCCCTGGCCACCGTCATGTGGCGCAAGAGCAGTTACTCGAACGACGGTGGTTCCACCGGGGACAACTGTGTCGAAGCTGCGGCGCTGCCCGACGGCCGAATCGCCATCCGCAACAGCAACCACCCCGACGCCGGAGTCACCTACTTCACCCGCGCCGAGATGAGCGCCTGGCTCCAGGGCATCAAAGCCGGAGAGTTCGACGATCTCGCCTGACCCCGGCCGGCTGACCCGCTTACTGGGCAACGCCGACCTGACCTGGCTGGTCGAGCGAGTCCGGAGACGCCTGGAGCGCGGCGAAACCCTGCAAACGTCGGTAACGCTCACCAACGCCACGCCCGCCCAACGCGCCGCCGCGCACAGCCTCCTCGGCCGCCGCCCGCGCCCTGGCACCACCTTGACCGTGTCGCTCACAGCGGTCGACGACGTCCTACGCCGCTCCGGTGCCTCCCCCGACGGCCTGACCGCCGCGGTCATCACCCTGACCGGCCCCATCGTCAACCGAGCCGCTCATACCGCATCACTGGACGCGGCCTGGCAACGAGCGTTCGCCCCCGTAGCAGCCGTCGTCAACACCCGGCCGAACCTGACAGACTGGTACGAACGTCTGCACGCCAACGGCCTGGTCCGCCGCCTCGCAGCCACCCCCGCCGACGCCGAACCGCTGCTGGCGGACCTTGCGTCAGTGCTGGAAAGCCTCCCAGCCGACGGCGAGCACCTCGGCCGTTTCGCAGCCAGAACAGCCCGCCGAGCACACGCCCTGGACGACGGCGAGCCACTGGCCACTCTCGCCCTCAGCGCCGCCAGGGCAATCGCGGACCTGCCAGAAAGCCCCAGCCGCGAAGCCTGGGCCGCCGTCGGCGTCCTGCGCGACGAAGTCTCCACCACAGTCCTGACCCTCGGCCTCCCCGGCGACCCCCACACCACCACCGGCCAAGCCCTCGCCGCCTGGCACCCCGCCGGCCAGCCAGTAGTCCTCACCCTGCGCCAACTCGTCCGCGACCCACCCCGCCTGACCGGTCAACTGATCTCAATCTGCGAAAATCCCATCGTCATCTCCACCGCCGCCGACCGCCTCGGCCCCACCTCCACCCCCTTGATCTGCACAAACGGCCAACCCGGCGCGGCCGTCATGCTCCTCCTGCGCAGCCTGCTCGCGGCCGGAGCCGACCTCCGCTACCACGGCGACTTCGACTGGGGCGGCCTCCGCATCGCAAACCTCCTGTTCAGCCGCCTACCCGTACGCCACTGGCATTTCGACGCAGCCGCCTACCGCACCGCCGCGGCCGCCCACCCCGGCCACCCCCTCACCGGTACCCCCGCCACCGCCGACTGGGACCCAGACCTGGGCCCGGCCATGACCGAGACCGGCACCAAGGTGGAAGAGGAACTGGTCCTGGACGACCTCATCGCGGACCTGCGGAACGACCACAACAGCAGAGCTCAACGACAAGCAATCAAGAGTAGGCCTCGCGATGCTTCCGGAGGTACTTCGGGTTGACGATATGTCTTGGGTGCGTGAGCAGTTTGTCGGCAGATTCGCCGTTCCGGGTGATCGAGAAGTCGTCTTCTACCAACAGCGCGCCGAGGTCGAAAAGGACATGGCAGTTAGCACAGAGACAGAGGACATTGGCCATGATATCCGGGCCTCCTCGGCTCAACGCTTGAATGTGCGCAACCTCCGAGTAGCCGCGCTCACCAGCCGCCAGTCGAAGTCCGCAGATTTGGCACCTGTGGTCATGTAGCTGCTTGACACTGTTCGCGATAGCCGTCGAGCGAATCACTCGCTGCAGCATGACCTCGGTTTGCACTGGCTGCAGGTTGCCCTCAGGCAAGGGCGGCTCCACGAAATCCTCGTCCTTCGGCGCGTCGATCGAAAGAACCTCTTCCGTCGCCAACTTGACCAGTTTGAAGCGACAGACTAGGTGGCCGTTCAGCCCCTTTTCCCGCAGAGCCTCCTCAACACGAAATAGTCCATCATAGCGGTACTTGGCTTCTGAGTCTTGAGACAGTTTGCGATCAATGCTCCGGATTACACGTACTGACAATCCCTCGATCATGTTGGCTCGCAGCGCCGCATTGCCGCGTCCTTCACGGGGATCAAACGTCTGGTTACGAACCTGACGCCCACGTTCCCGACCCTTCAGGGATGCCAGGAACCTCACCGCGAATCACCATACGTTCACTCTATGGTGGACCACCAACAGTTTGCGATGCGCTGCCGCAAGAGCTAGTACTACAGAGCTAGATCTTTGCGTGTCGGTTCGTGATATCGGCTGCTGGTTGTGCGAGTGTTTGCGTGTGACCATTCCTTCTGCTGGGCGGGCTGGCGTCGCGGGCGGTGCGACTCGGG
>NZ_JAYMZS010000242.1:0-3626 GCF_035828755.1 Amycolatopsis sp. H20-H5
GGGGCTGGGTTTGGTGGGCTTGGTCGGGTTGGATTGGGTCTGGTGGGCTTGGTTGGGTTGGGCAGGTTTTGGGCTGGGTTGATGGGTTGGGTGGGCGGGTAGGTGGGCGGTTTGGGTGAGCAGGGGATTCGGTGGGGTAGTCGGGTGGGGCGGGGGGTGCTTGCTACCACCATTTTGGGGTCGGGGATGGCCATGCTGGATGGGACCATCGTCAATGTTGCGTTGCCTCGGATCGGGGCGGAGCTGCATGCCTCTGTTGCTGGGCTTCAGTGGATTCTTGATGGGTACATGCTGGCGCTCGCCGCGCTGATTCTGGTTGCCGGGTCACTGGGGGACCGGTACGGACGGCGGCGGATGTACCTCGTTGGGGTGGTCTGGTTCGGGGTTGCTTCCGGGCTGTGCGCTGCCGCGATGTCCACTGAGATGCTGGTTGCCACTCGGATCTTGCAGGGCATTGGAGGTGCGTTGCTGACGCCGGGCTCGCTGGCGATCCTGCAGTCGTCTTTCGCTCACCATGACCGTGCGCGGGCGATTGGGGTCTGGTCCGGGCTCGGCGGGATCGCGGCGGCGGCCGGGCCGCTGCTCGGTGGGGTGCTCGTGCAGGTGTGGTCGTGGCGGCTGGCGTTCCTGATCAACCTGCCGCTGGCCGTGATCTGTGTGCTGATGGCACGCAGGTTCGTGCCGGAGTCGCGGGACACCGAAGCCACAGGTCACCCCGACTTCGGGGCTGCCGCACTCGGCGCCCTCGGCCTCGCCGGGGTGACCGGCGCGCTGGTGGAGGCACCCGGACGGGGGATCGGTGACCCGATCGTGCTCATCGCCGCCGTCGTCGGCGTGGCCGGGCTGGGCGCGTTCGCCTACCTGCAGCGCCGCTCGGTGGACCCGCTGGTGCCGCCGACGCTGTTCCGCGACCGGACGTTCACCCTCGCCAACGCGCTGACCTTCGTCGTCTACGCCGCGCTCGGCGGGGTGATGATGCTGATGGTCATGCAATTGCAGGTCTCGCTGGGCTACTCGCCGACGGCCGCCGGGCTCGCCGGACTGCCGATCACGATCATCATGCTGCTGCTCTCGGGCCGTTCGGGCGCGCTCGCGCAGCGCATCGGCCCGCGGACCCAGCTCGTCGTCGGCCCGATCCTGGTCGGGGCCGGGATGCTCCTGCTGACGCGCGTCGCGCCCGGCGCGTCGTACCTCGGTGCCGTGTTCCCCGCGGTGACGGTGTTCGGGCTCGGGCTGGCCACCGTGGTCGCCCCGGTCACCGCGACCGTCCTGGCCGCCGCGCCGGACCGGTACGCGGGCGTCGCCTCCGGGGTGAACAACGCCATCGCCCGATCGGGTGGCCTGCTCGCGATCGCCGTACTCCCGGCCGCCGCCGGGCTGACCGGCGCCGCCTACACCGACCCGACGGCGCTGACCGCGGGCTGGCGGACGGCGCTGGTGGTGTGCGCGGTGCTGGCCGTCGCCGGTGGCCTGATCGCGCTGGGCATCCACAACGGCGTCCTCGGCGACTCCTCCGCCGAACCGTCACCCGATCCCGCGAACGATCCCGTGAACACCGAGAGCCCGCACCCCGGCGAGTGCCTGCACTGCGGCATCGACGGCCCGCCCACGCACGTCCGCCCGACCTCGACGGTCAGCGGCCCCTGACCACCCCGAGCGCGGAACTCGCCTGAGTTCCACGCTCAGGGGGCCGAGTTCCTCAGTGTGGTGGGTGTCGTTCACCCGGATGGGGCGTGGGTATGCGGGGCCGCAGGGGTTAGGGCCGTGGCGGGGTGAGCAGCTCCGCGAGCATGGCCGGGTCCACGTTCCCGCCGGACACGATGGACACCGTCTTGCCGGTCGGCAGCTCGTCGCCGTGGAACAGGTAGGCGGCCGTCGCGACGGCGCCGCTCGGCTCGGCGATCAACCGGGAGCGGTACGCCAGCGTCCGCACGGCGGAGCGGATCTCGTCCTCGGTCACCGTGAGCACGCCGTCGAGCACCTGCCGCAGGTGCGCGAACGTCAGCTCCGATGGCTGGGAACGCAGCCCGTCGGCGATCGTGCGGGCCCGGCGCTCGATCGGCCAGTCGGCGCGGCTGCCCTGGCGCAGCCCCTCGGCGGTGTCCGCCGCGAGCTCGGGTTCGACCCCGTAGACCTTCGCGTCCGGGCACAGCGCCCTGATCGCCGTGCCGATGCCGGAAGCGAGCCCACCGCCGCTGACCGGGATGAGCACGACCTCCGCGCCCGGCAGGTCCTCGGCGATCTCCAGCCCGATCGTGCCCTGCCCGGCGATCACCGCCGGGTGGTCGAACGGCGGGATCAACGTCAGTTTTCGTTCCTCGGCCAGCGCGTACGCTGCCGATTCGCGTTCGCCGATCGGCACCTCCACGACCTCCGCGCCGTGGGCCAGCGTCGCCTCGACCTTGATCCGCGGTGTCACGTCCGGCACGACGATCACCGCGGGCACGCCGAACAGTTTCGCCGCGTAAGCGACCGCTTGCGCGTGGTTTCCACTCGAATAGGCGACGACTCCGCGCGCTCGCTGATCCTCGTCCAGCGCGGCGACGGCGTTGTACGCGCCGCGCACCTTGAACGCGCCGATGTCTTGCAGGCTCTCGGGTTTGAGCCACAACTCCCCGCGCTCCGCCCACGGCTGGCGCAGCAGCGGCGTGCGTACCGCGGTGCCCTTGATCCGCTCCGCGGCCGCCCGGATTTCGTCGATCGTCACCAGTTTCATGTCCTGATTATGTCAAGGAAATGTGAAGACTGCGAAGTCCATTGTGGACGGTCGTAGTGGTGCTCCTCACCATGGGACAACGAAGGGAGCATCCCGCACGCCTTAATCGTTGTAAGGCTGAGAAGTCAGGCGACAGCAGATCGGAATCATGAGCAAGGGGAACGAAGCGGAGAGCTCGGTCAAACCGGCCGAGAAGTCAGGCGTCCGGATCGCGTCGGTGCTCGCCGCCGCGCTGGCGGCGGTCACGGCGGCGGTGCTGGGCTCGACGCTCGGGGTCGCCGGAACGGTTCTGGGCGCGGGCGTTGGCAGCATCGTCACGACCGTCGGCGGTGAGCTGTACCTGCGCTCGCTGCAACGCACGAGGGACGCGGCCGCCAAGGCGCGTGAGGCACTGGCGACGTCCGGCGGGCGCCGTATTCGCGCGCAACAGGACCTCACCCCGCAGGATCGCGCCGCCCCCGGCCAGACCGTCTTGCTGCCGGTGAACCCGGCCGACCAGCCGACGGTGAACCTGCGCCTGCCCAGCGGCGAAAGCGGCACCGGCACCGAGAGCGACACCGAAACGAGCCCCGGCCAGGAGCCGAGCAGGCTGCGGAAGCTGCGCTGGCCGCTGGTCATCGGCACCAGCGTGCTCGCTTTCGTGGTCGCCATCATCGCGATCACCGGTTTCGAGGGCGCGACCGGCCAGAAGCTCGGCGGCAACGGTAACGGCGGCACGACGTTGTTCGGCGGCGGCTCCGGTCACAGCACCGAGCAGCAGCGGGACACGCCGTCGACCAAGGTGAGCACGACGCCTTCGGAGACCCCGGACGCGCCGCCGTCCACCACGACGCCGTCCGGCACCTCGACGCCGACCACCACGCCGACCACGGACAGCGCGCCGCCGACCACCCCGACGACACCGAAGACC
>NZ_JAYMZS010000243.1:0-3498 GCF_035828755.1 Amycolatopsis sp. H20-H5
CGCACGACACGAGGTTCTCGTCATCGAACGTGGCGGCGCCGCGCCGCCAGTTGTGGGACAATTTCACTGAAAGTGTCCTTCCGATCCGCACTGATCAGGTCCTCAACACACCCGATTGTTGCAGGTCAAAGAACACTTTCCTCATATCCACGCCGGTCACAAACCCCACCAATCCACGGATCCAGGCTTAGAGGCTCCGACAATTGAGGGTTACTTGAGACGACGGGTGGTGGGGCGGCCGTCCCAGCGGTAGGTCTGGCGGGCTTTCTGGATCAGGCAACGTAGGGTGACGAACGCGGCGGTGAGGTAGAGGTAGAAGTCGACGATCAGGCCGTCGCGGTCGGTGCAGCGGCGGAGCTTGCCGAAGTTGTTCATCCACGAATGTGTGCGTTCCACGACCCAGCGTTTGCCGACCTGGATTGGACTGGGGGTGCCCTTTTTCGCGATCTCGCCGACCAGGCCGTGTTCGGCGAGCACGTCGCGGCTGGGTTTGCCGTCGTAGCCGGAATCCAGGTGCATCACAGGGTTGTCCGGCAGGGTACCCACTTGTCGTTTGGTGGCTTGGATTGTTGGTTCCAGTAGTGGGGAGTCGTGCCGGTTGGCTCCTGTTGAGACGATCCCCACGGGTACACCGCCGCTCTCGGTGCATACCGAGCGTTTCAGGCCGCCCTTGCGGCGGTCGACTGGTGACGGATCCGCCTTGTCCCCGCCACACGGGGCTTTCGTGATGCAACCATCCGTTGCGAGGTCATCCAGTTCCAGTCCGATGATCTTGTCGTAGGCGACCAGGGTGATCTGGTGGAGCCGGGGTCCCAGGCCACGGTGTGCCCACGCGGTGACTCTGCGACGGATGGTGCGATCGGAGCATCCCCGGCTGGCGATGACCTCGTAACCTGAGCCGTGGACCAGGGCAGCGACGATGTGCTCGAACACCACACGATCGGGAATCCGGCGGCGGTGACACCCCACGGGTGGGTCGGGGAAAACTCCGGTCGAGACCCCAGCAGGGCCTCCAGTTCGGCCCAGAGCGGATCAATGAGGGAAGATGGCACAGCAGGCACGGGCAGTCCAGGTGATCACGTAGCGTCAAGAACTCCATGATCACCTACGCCCGTGCCTGCCCTGCTGTCGGACCAGCCACGACCACCGGACAACATCAACTGCCGGAGCCTCTAAACAGCGACAAAACCCTGCCGAGCGCCGCGGTGTCGACCGGGCCCCGGACCGTGTCCACCTGTGCCATCGGCAGTCCTTATCCTCGGTCTCGCAGTTCCCGTCGCAGGATCTTCCCGCTGACCGTTTTTGGCAACTCGGCGAGCACTTCGACCTCGCGTGGGTACTTGTAGGCGGCCAGCCGCTCGCGGCAGTAGGCGACGAGGTCGGCCGGATCGGCCACGCTACCGGGCCGCGCGCTCACGTAGGCCTTGACCGTCTCGCCCCGGTACGCGTCCGGCACCCCGACGACGGCGGCTTCGCGCACCGAAGGATGGGTGTAGAGGACGTCCTCGACCTCGCGCGGCCACACCTTGAACCCGGACGCGTTGATCATGTCCTTCTTGCGGTCGACCACGTAGAGCCAGCCGTCGGCGTCCATGAACCCGATGTCGCCGGTCAGCAGCCGGCCATCGGGCAGCGCGGCCGCGGACTCCCCGGGCCGGTTCCAGTAGCCGGGGACGACCATCGGGCCCTCGACGGCGATCTCGCCCGGTTCACCGGGCGGGAGTTCGGTGCCGTCCTCGGCGAGGATGCGGACGATCGTGTCCGGCACCGGCAGGCCGATCGAGATCGTCCCGGACACTGGATCGACCGGCGCCCGCGCGGACGCGGGCACGGCCACGCAGACCGCGGTCGTCTCGGTCAGCCCGTAGCCGTTGTGGAGGTAGTGGCCGAAGCGCTCTTCGAAGGTGTCGACGACGGCCGGCGGAAGCGCGGCGCCACCGGAGTAGACGCACTGGAAGGAGGCGAAATGCTCCCGCGAGACGTCCGGCTGGGCCATCAGCGCCATGTAGGCCGTCGACGGGCCAACGGTGTAGACGGGGTGGTGTTCGAGAAACGCGTCCAGGACCACGCCGGGCTCGAACCGGTACGCGAGGACGAGGGTGCCGCCGAGGTCGATCGCGGAGGCGACCTCGCCGACTATCCCGGTGATGTGGAACAGCGGCGCCAGCCCGAACAGCACGCTGCCTGGGCCCAGCCCGCTGAACGCGGTCAGGGTCGCGGCGTTGATCCCGATGTTCCCGTGGGTGTTCGTCGCGCCCTTCGGCGTTCCGCTGGTGCCCGAGGTGTAGCTGATCAACGCGACGTCTTCGGCGGAGAACACTGGTTCAGGCGGCCGCGGCCCGCCCGCCCGCGCGACGTCGAGGAGGTCTTCCGCGCCGGGAGTGGCCTCGCGCCGGACCTTGCCGAGCACCCGGGCGTCGTCCCGGGTCTGCAGGTCGAGTTCGCTCGTGGTCAGCGAGATGCGGACGTCGCTCGCGTCGACGACGTCGGAAACGTAGGCGTTCCAGGCCGTCTGCGAGCACACGACGGCCGCGACACCGGCGTCGGTGAGCACGTGCGACAGCTCGGCACTGCGGTACATCGGGTTGACCGGGACGACGATCCCGCCCGCCTTCCAGGCACCAAGCAGCGCGAGGACGAACTGCGGGATGTTCTGGAGCAGCACCACCAGCCGGTCGCCGCGCCGGAACCCCCGCGCGAGCAGATGGTTCGCGACGCCGTCGGAAAGCTCGTCGACCTCGCGGTAGCTCAGGTGCGCGTCGAAGTAGGCGATCGCGGGGACCTCGGGGACGCGCTCCGCGGTCCGCCGGAAGGTCTCCAGCAGGCTGGACGAGCCGACCGCCGGGCCGCTGATTCCGTACTCACCGTACCGGGCGAGCCAGGGCTTCTCGTCGTACCAGCTCACCGGGCACCTTCCACATCGGACACCGACTGTCGGTATGCAGACGCTAGAAGGCGCCGGACCGGCGGTCAACCCCTCGACGGGAGGTGAGGGGGTCCCCGTAGTACTGGCGGCAGAACAACCGGATTGCCTGGTCAGTGTGTCACCACACTTGGTGTTCAGGACGGTCCGACATAGCGGCTGGCGTTACTACGGGGGCCCCAGAACGCCTGCTTTTCCACGCGCAGGACTGGTGATTCGCCAGCGGTGACGGTGCCGGTGAGCTTGGTCAGCTGACTGATCTCGTCCATGTTCGAGATCACCAGCGGGGAGAGTGTGGACTTGGCCTTCTCCTCCAGGAGCGCCAAGTCGACCTTCAGGACGACCTCTCCCTTCGTAACACGCTGGCCCTCCTCGGCCACCCGCGTGAACCCTTCTCCCTTCAGCTCCACGGTGTCGACACCGAAGTGGAAGAACTTCCGAAACCGACCACTAAGGGCGCGCCGATGAATAACCCGTAGAGTCCGGTTGTAGCTGTCATGCTTGTGGTATGCGTGAGGCTGGGGACATCGGGGCAGTGCTGGCGGCGAAGTTCGCGGTGTTGTTGCCGCACCTGG
>NZ_JAYMZS010000244.1:0-3370 GCF_035828755.1 Amycolatopsis sp. H20-H5
GCGACGCCAGGTCCAGCTCACCCGCCGGAGTGAGCGAGCCGGTCGCGCCGTCGCGCCGGAACCGGCCGATCCCGGTGCCCTTGCCGCCGGACACCGAGGTGTAGCACCCCATCAGGACGAGCTCCGTCACGTTCCTTGCCTCCAGCCGCACCAGGGGAATCTCGCGCGGCGCCGAGCCTAGCCCGCGCTGCCAGGCGCGTCCGGCGACAATGGCAGGGAAGATCGGTCAGCGGAAAGGGCGGTTACAGATGACGGCCGAACGAACACGGTGCGCCGTGGTGTCCGGGGCGGCCTCGGGGATCGGCGCCGCGACCGCCCGCAGGCTCGCGGGCGAGGGGCACGCGGTGATCGCCGTCGACGTCGCGGACGCCGTGGCCGGACTCGCCGAGCGGGTGACCGGCGAAGGCGGCCGGATGCGGGCCGTGGTCGGCGACGTCTCCGCCGACACCACCTGGACGGCGGTCGCCGAGGTCGCGGCCGGTTTCGGCGGGGTCACCGCGCTGGTCGGCAACGCCTACACCTCGACGGTCAAACCGCTGCACGAGATGACCCGCGCCGAGTGGTCGCGCCAGCTCGACGTCAACCTCACCGGCGCCTACCTCGGCGCCCGCGCCTGCCTGCCCTCGCTGAGGGCCAGGGGCGGCGCGGTCGTGTTCGTCTCGTCGGTGCACGCGCGGTTCGGGCTGCCGGGGCATCCGGCGTACGCCGCGACCAAGGGCGCGCTGGTCTCGCTCGCCCGGCAGCTGGCCGTCGAGTACGCGCCGGACGTGCGGGTCAACGCGGTCCTGCCCGGCCCGGTGCTCACCGAGGCGTGGGGCCGGATCAGCGACGAGGACCGCGAGCGCAGCGCGCTGGCCACCCCGGCGGGCAGGCTCGGGCAGCCGGACGAGGTCGCGGCGGTGATCTCGTTCCTGCTTTCCGACGCCGCGTCGTTCGTGACGGGCACCGAGCTGGTCGTCGACGGCGGCTGGTCGGCCGCCAAGGATTCCGCGTGAAGGGACTTGCGTGAAGATCACCGGTATCGAGACTTTCCTCGTCGCGCCGCGCTGGCTGTTCCTGAAGGTCAGTACGGACGAAGGCGTCAGCGGCTGGGGCGAACCCGTCGTCGAGGGCCGGGCGGAGACCGTCCGCGCCGCCGTGCACGAGCTGGGCGAGCTGGTGCTCGGCCGGGACCCGCTGCGCATCGAGGACCATTGGCAGGTCCTGCGCCGCGGCGGTTTCTACCGGGGCGGCCCGGTGCTGTCGAGCGCGCTGTCGGGGTTCGACCACGCGCTGTGGGACATCGCGGGAAAGGTCCGGTCCGCGCCCGTGCACGAGCTGCTCGGCGGGCCGGTGCGCGACCGCGTGCGCGTGTACTCCTGGGTCGGCGGCGACCGGCCCTCGAAGATCCGCGAGGCGGTGTCGGAGCAGGTGGAGGCGGGCTTCACCGCGGTGAAGATGAACGTCTCCGGCCCGATGCGGGCGATCGCCTCCCCGCGCGAGATGGACGACGTGCTGGCCAGGGCGCAGGAGGCTCGCGACGTGCTCGGACCCGACCGCGACCTCGCGATCGACTTCCACGGCCGGGTGTCCCCGGCGATGGCGCGACGGCTGATGCGGCTGCTGGAGGACGTCCGGCCGATGTTCGTCGAGGAGCCGGTCCTGCCGGAGACCCAGGGTGACGCACTGGCTTCGGTGGTGGCGGCCGGGACGACGCCGGTCGCGCTGGGGGAGCGGCTGTTCTCCCGCTGGGAGTTCAAACCGGTGCTCGACGCCGGGGTCGCGGTCGTGCAGCCGGACCCGTCGCACGCGGGCGGGATCTCCGAGGTCCGCCGGATCGCCGCGCTGGCCGAGATCTACGGCGCGAGCCTGGCCCCGCACTGCCCGCTGGGCCCGATCTCACTCGCGGCGAGCCTGCAGCTCGCGTTCGCGACGCCCAACTTCCTGATCCAGGAACAGAGTCTGCGCATGCACTACAACGGCGACTCGGAGCTGACGAGCTATCTGGTCGACACCTCGCCGTTCGAGTTCGTGGCCGGGTACGCGAACCGCCCGCTCGGTCCCGGCCTCGGCATCGAGGTCGACGAGGCCGCGGTCCGTCGCGCGGCGGAGCTCGGCCACCGCTGGCGCAACCCGGTGTGGCGCCACGAAGACGGCGGTTTCGCCGAATGGTGACGGGCTGGCTCCAATGCCAGGAACTTGAGCGAAGGGTCACCCAGGTGCGTTCTCCGTCCACAAAGGACTTGCCCGATTGCAGAAGAAGTCCCTGAAGGCCACCATGACGGCGTTAGACGCCGTCATGGTGGCCTTCAGGGACTTCGACCAGCTCGCCTGCCAGCACCTCCGGGGGAGCGTCCGAAAGGTCCTCCGGCTCCGTGTGACCGAACGCCGGGTCACGCAGCACGGCCGCGGCTTCGCGGTGACCGGAGGCCAGCAGGACGCCGTCCGCGATCGGCGTCACCGGCTGCCGCTCGCGCCACTGCCGGTAGAACGGGTACGGATCGGCGCGGTGCTCCTGACCGAACAGGGCCGCGACCCCGGCGTCGACGGTGAGTTCGGTGGCGTTCTCGGTCACGGACGGTCCCCCACCAGGACTAGCACAGATCGTGGCTAGGGGGCTTCGCGCCAGGAGGTGCGGTTGACGACGTGGGGGCGCAGGGTGCGGGCCTCGCGGGGGAGGTTCCAGGTCAGCGCGGCGCTGACCCGGCCGTCCACGCCGTAGAGCGCGGCGAACCGGCCGTCCGCCGGGTCCCCGGCCACGATCCGGAAGTCCGCGTCCTCGCTCGGGACGCCGTGCACCTGGACCTTCACCTCGTACTGGTCGGTCCAGAAGTATGGCACGGGTGCGAACGGGGATCCCTTACCCAGCAACGTCTTCGCTGCCGCTGTGCCTTGTTCTGTGGCGTTCATCCGGTGCTCGATCCGCAAGCGTCCGTGGTCCGGGTGCCGCCACGAGGCGACGTCCCCCGCCGCGACCACCCCGGGTGCGGCCAGGCAAAACTCGTCGCAGTCGACGCCGTTGCCCAGCTCGAGCCCGCTCCCGGTCAGCCAGCCGATGGCGGGTGACGAGCCGATGGCGACCAGCACCACGTCGGCGGGCAGCGTGCTCCCGTCGTCGAGCCGGACCGCGGTGACCCGGCCATCCTCGCCCGTCAGGCCGGAAACCCCGGTGCCACAACGCAAAGCGACGCCGTGGCGGGTGTGCAGCTCGCCCAGCAGACCGCTCACCACCTGGCCCAGCTGGCGGATCATCGGGCCGGGCAGCGGGTCGACGAGGGTGACTTCGAGCCCGAGTTCGCGCGCGACCGCCGCTGCCTCCGCGCCGAGGAAACCGGCGCCGACCACCACCAGGTTCCTCGCCCGCAGCAGCCTGACCCGCAGCGCCAGCGCG
>NZ_JAYMZS010000245.1:0-3189 GCF_035828755.1 Amycolatopsis sp. H20-H5
CACCACACGGGCGGCGAGCTTCGCGCCCTCGGTCGGTGTCCGCGAGCTCACCGCCGTGGCATCCGCCCAGGCCTGGGCCGGGTCGAGCTGCCGGGCCGCGTCCAAATAGGACACGAAGGAGCGGAACACGTCGGTGAACTCGTCGAGCATGTCGGCGTCCAGCTCCGCACGGGCGAACGCCGAACCGGCGTGTGCTCCGAAGACGCGGACCAGTTCGGCGCCGCAGGTGGCGAAGTCGTGCGCGCCGTCGCGGGCCGCGGTGCCCTCGGCCTGAGCCGCGGCGACCTCGTCGGGGGACAGGAGGGAGGCGAACTGGTTCATCATCGCGTCGAAGTCCCGGTACAGGCTCGCCGGGGTCGGCGGTTCCGGGTCGAACACCACGAGCGCGGGCGCGCTGCCCTGCCGCTCGGCGATCCGCGCGGCGAGCTCACCGGCGAACATGCTGCCCGCGCAGTAGCCGAGCACGGCCCGCACCTCGCGCCCGCTCGCCGTCACCTCGGCCGCCCACAGATCGAGGTAACCGGCCGCGGTCAGGTTCGCCCCGTCCGCGGGCTGGCGTGTCTCCCACACGGCGACCGGGCCGCCGAGCCGGGGGGCGAGATCCGAGAAACTCGAATCCGACCGGCCGGTGGTGGCGAAATCGACCGCGAGCACGAGCTCGGACCGGCCGTCGTCCTTGAGCGTCTTCCATCCCTTGAGCTTCGTCATACGACCTCGTCCACTTCTCGGCGGCGCCGGCACTGTCGGAAAAGAAAGGGGATTTCACGAAAAGGGGCCGTGGTCTGATGCCGCGTCGCGGTACCAGGCCACGGCCCTTCTGGTGCGGTGCTCAGTCCTCGGAGATCCTGATCGCCTTGGACGGGCAGATGTGGTCGGCGATCTTCCGGGCGTCGGCGGCGTCGGCCGCCGCCGGGTACTCGGCCAGCAGGACCACCAGGCCGTCGTCGTCGCCCTGGTCGAACACCTTGGGCGCGCTGAGCACGCACAGCCCGGCCCCGATGCAGCGGGCACGATCCGCGTGGACCTTCATCCGGCTCACCATCCCACCATCAGTTTGTGCACCGGGGGGAGTCCGTCGACGAGCTGGATGGGCTCGCCGGTCTCGACCAGGTGCAGGTTCGGGAAGCGGGTGACCAGCGTCGCCAGGCAGAGTTCGAGCACCAGCCGGGCGACGTGCTGGCCGAGGCACTGGTGGATGCCGTACCCGAAGGCCAGGTGGTCGCGGGCGTCGCGGTGGATGTCGAAGGCGTCCGGGTCCTCGTAGACGGCCGGATCGCGGTCGCCGAGGCCCTTGAGCACGAGGATGCCCTCGCCCTCCTTGATCGTCACGCCGTCGATCTCGACGTCGGCGAGCGCGACCCTGGCGATGATCTCGTCGACCAGGCTGAAGTAGCGCAGCACCTCGTCGACGGTCCCCAGCGCGACCCCCGCGGGGTCGGCCCGCAGCGCGGCGAGCTGCTCGGGGTGGTCGAGCAGGGCCTGGGTGCCGAGCGCGATCCGGTTCACGATGAACTCGTAGCCCGCGATCAGGAGCATCTTGGTCATCAGGATCAGGCCGCGGTGGTCGAATTCCTGCGTCTCGCGGTTGCGGACGATGAAATGGCTGATGATGTCGTCACCGGGGTTGTTCTGCTTTTCCGTGACCAGCCGGTCGAAATGCTCCATCAGGCCGTCGTTCGCGGCCATCTTCTCTTCCATCGTGTACGAGTGCCGGGTGCCGACGAGCACGGCCGCGTTGTGCTGGAACTGGGCGCGGTCCTCGTCGGGGATCCCGGCCAGCTCACAGATCACCTGCGCGGGGATCGGGATCGCCAGCGAGCGCACGAGGTCGGCAGGCCCGCCGCCCGCCTCCATCGCGTCGAGGTGGGTGTCGATGAGCTCCTGCACCCTGGCGCGCAGTTTCCGCACGCGCCGGATCGTGAAGTTGGGCAACGCCATCTGGCGGACCGTGGTGTGCCGTGGCGCGTCCATGGTGACCATGAACGACTGCGAGTCCCGGTTGATCATGTCCAGGATCTCTTGCGGCGCCTCGAACCTGATCGGGAACGTGGGGTGCGGCTGCACGCTCATCCGCGGATCGTTCAGCAGCCGCTGGATCTGGTCGTGCCGGGCCACCAGCCACGCCTTGCTGCCCGACGGCATGGTGACCTTGGTCAGCGGACGGCCCTGCGGCAGCTCGTCGTACTCCGACAGCAGCGGGTTCGGCCACCCTCGTGGCGCGACAGGGCATTTCGCCAGCTTCTCCGTGGCGACTTCTGTCATCGGGGTTACCCCTTGTCCTTGTGGTGTTCGGTCGGTGAGTGGGCGGGGAGCTCTGGCATCGATGGTATGGACACACCGGCGCGGGCCGTCCCTCGCTTTCCGCTTGCTGCAACAGCACCGGAATTCGAAGAAAGTGAATTGCCGCCCGATATCGCCGAGCCATTTCCGAAAGTTGTATCTGTGCGCGACAGCGGTCGCCGGGTCGTGTAGTTCTTTGTCTGGAAGTTTAGGAATCCATAGCCAGTCTGGCCGGTATCCGCCAAATGGCACTGAATGGAATGAGGACAGATGTCTGACTCGTCAGCCACGGTTCTGCCATTGACCGCCGGTCAGGCCGGGATCTGGTACGCCCAGGACCTCAGCGGCCCGAACGCGACCTTTCACGCGGCGGCGTACCTCGACATCGCGGGTGCGGTCGACACCGGACTGTTCACCGCGGCGATGCGCCGGGTCGTGACCGAGGCCGAGGCGCTGCGAGCCAGGTTCGCCGACGAAGGTTCAGGGCCCGTGCAGGTGATCGAGCCCGTCACCGACTGGTCGGCCCAGCCCGTGCACGTCGTGGACCTCACCGGCGAGGGGCCGCGAGCGGCGCTCGACTGGATGTGGTCGGACACCCGGACCCCGGTCGACGTGTTCGAGGGGCCGCTGTACCGCTTCGCGCTGCTGAAGGTCGCGCCCGAGCGTTTCTTCTTCTACTACCGCTACCACCACCTGGTGATGGACGGGTTCGGCGCCGGCCTCGTCGCGGCCAGAGTCGCCGAGGTCTACACCCGGCTCGCGACCGGGCAGGACGCCGCCGAGGGCGCGTTCGGCCCGCTGCGCGAACTGGTGGAGGACGAGCTGGCCTACCGGAGCTCCACGCAGTTCGGCGCGGACCGGGACTTCTGGACGGACCGGTTCGACGACCGGCCGAGCGCGCCGAGACTC
>NZ_JAYMZS010000246.1:0-2939 GCF_035828755.1 Amycolatopsis sp. H20-H5
CACCAAACCCAGCCCGACCAAGCCCAGCCAGCCACAACACCAACAACAAAAACCCAGCCCCAGCAGTCCGCCGGAACCACAGGGTCTCCACCGAGCCCTGCGAGGTGGAGACTTCACGCCGCGCGCCCTCTTTCGGGCCCGCCAGGGCCCCCCAACTCGCGACGGCAGGTCGCCCCCAAAGAGCAAAAACCGCACTTCCGTACGGCGCCAGGGGCGACCTGGCGGCGCGAGTTTGTGAGCGCGCTGGCCAAAAAACACAGGCTTCTAGCCGCACCTCACGACGCAACCAAAAACCCGCACCGCACAAGAGCGCGCACCCCAGCAAAAATCAGGGCAAAAGCGTGGTAACGAACTTATACCGATCTCCCCGATAGATCGCGCGGGCGAATTCGACCGGTTTGCCATCGTTTGCGAAGGAATGCCGCGACAGCAGCAGCATCGGCATTCCAACATCGGCCCCGAGCATCTCCGCCTCCTGTGGTCCGGCGAGTGCGGTCTCGATGGTCTCCTCGGCTCGTTCGAGCTCGACGCCGTAGTGCTCTCGCAGGACCGCGTACAGGGATCCACCTGCGGAAACGTGTTTGCGCAAACCGCGGAACCGGCCGAGGGGCAGGTGTGTGGTCTCCAAGGCCATGGGCTGTGAATCGGCCAGCCTGAGCCGGCGCAGCCGGAGGATCTTGGCGCCGAGGCGGATGCCCAGCAGCTTCGCCAGGTCGGCCTCGGCGGAGAGCTCCTCGAGACCGAGCAGCTTCGACGAAGGCTTGAGCCCCTGGGCGCGCATGTCCTCGGTGTACGACGAGAGCTGGAGCCGCTGCGCGAGCTTCGGCTCGGCCGCGAAGGTGCCCTTGCCCTGGACGCGGTGCAGCCTGCCCTCGGCGGTGAGGTCCGCGAGCGCCTGCCGGACGGTCGTGCGGGAAACGGTGAATTCCCCTGCCAGCGCCCGTTCCGTCGGGATCGGGGACCCCGGCGGGAGCGCGTCGAGCAGGTCGAGCAGGTGCTGTTTCAAGGCCCAGTACTTCGGTTCGCGCTGCCCGCGCATTCCGGCCGCGGCCGCGGCCTCACTCGTGGTTGTTGTGTCCAACATGACCGACTCCCTCACGCTTACCCGCTCTACGCCCAACTACCCCGATAGAAACGTACCCTTCTCCACAAACGGGCAGTTCGACCAGCATTGGTCTAGACCTTAACGGGGGACGCCCGTCCGGTGGAGAGGACACAGATGACCGAACAACGCCCCGGTGAGCACATGGCGGCGGAAATCGCTCAACAGCCCGCCATGCTGGCCGGACTTGTCGAGCGTCAGGCCGAAATCGCGGCGGTGGCGAAGTCCATCGCCGAGCGTCCGCCGCGCTTCGCGCTGCTCGCTGCCCGTGGTTCGAGCGATCACGCGGCGTTGTATGCGAAGTACCTGATCGAGGTACTCCTCGGCCTGCCGTGCGGTCTCGTGTCCCCGTCCACCGCGACCCTCTACGGCGCGCGTCCGGACCTCCGGGACGTCCTGTTCGTGACGGTCAGCCAGAGCGGCGGCTCCCCCGACCTCATCGAGGTCACCGAGACCGCCCGCGCACAGGGCGCGCTGACCGTGTCGGTCACCAACACGCCGGACTCCCCGCTGCGCGCCGCTTCCGAGCTGGGCGTCGACATCGGCGCGGGCCTCGAGAAGGCGGTGGCGGCGACCAAGACCTACTCCGCCACGCTGCTTTCGCTCTACCTGCTCATCGACGCCGTCCGCGGCGGCAAGGCGGCCGACGCCGCGAAGCTCGGTGAGCTGGCGCAGCAGACGCTCGACGAATCCGAAGACGACGTTCAGCGCGCTGTGGACCGTTACCGTTTCGTCGATCGAGTGCTCACCACCGGCCGCGGCTACTCCTACGCCACCGCCCTCGAGGGCTCGCTCAAGCTCGCCGAGACCAGCTATCTCGCGGCACGGGCGTACAGCGGCGCGGACCTGCTGCACGGCCCGGTCGCGGCGGTCGACGGCGAGACGGCGGTGCTCGCGATCACCAGCGCGGGCAAGGGCGGCGAGGCCATGCGCGAGGTGCTCGAGGCCGTCGGCAAGCGCGGCGCCGACGTGCTCGCGCTCGGCTCGGCCTCGGCCGAGATGCCCGCGGCGCTGCGCATCGGCGTGGCCCCGACGGTCGAGGAACTGGCCCCCATCCTGGAGATCCTGCCGCTCCAGCGGATCGCGCTGGGCCTCTCGCTGGCCCGCGGCGGCGACCCGGACAACCCGCGTGGGCTGCTGAAGGTGACCAAAACGAGGTGACGCACGTACTGGGAGTGGACGCGGGCGGGACGTCGACGCGGGCGATCGCGGTCGACGCAGAGGGCCGGGTGGTCGGCACCGGCAAGGGCGGCGGGGCCAACCCCAACTCCCATCCGCCCGCCGAGGCGGCGGCGCGGATCGCGGAGGCGATCTCCGGCGCGCTCGGCGACCTCGACCGTGGTGAGACCCGCGCCTGCGTGGTCGGCATGGCCGGGGTCAGCAAGCTGAGCGACCCGGCGATCGCCGCCGTGTTCGAGCTGGCGTGGCGCGGGATCGGGCTCGGCGGTGCGGTCCGGACGGTCGCGGACGCCGAGGTCGCGTACGCCTCGGCGACCTCCGCCCCGGACGGCACCGTGCTGGTGGCGGGCACCGGCTCGATCGCGGGCCGGATCCGCGACCGGCGGCTCGTGTCGACCACCGGCGGCTACGGCTGGCTGCTCGGCGACGAAGGTTCGGCGTTCTGGCTGGGCCGGGAGGCCGTCCGCGTCACGCTGGCGAAGCTGGGCCAAGGCCGCCCGCTCGCCGGGCTCGCCGCGGCGGTGCTCGCCGAGGCGCTGGGATTGTCCGCAGTGGACACCCTCGACGGCGCGGGCAGGCTCGCCGCGTCCCGGTCGCTGATCACGCGGGTCAACGCCGAGGCGCCCATCCGGCTGGCCCGGTTCGCGCCCCTCGTCAG
>NZ_JAYMZS010000247.1:0-2832 GCF_035828755.1 Amycolatopsis sp. H20-H5
AGCTTCACGCGCAGCGCCAGCCCGGCCTCAAGTGGAAGCCCGTGCTCGCCGCCGTCAAGGCCGGGCTGGCGCTGCGCGTGAAGCTCGAGACCCGCAAAGAGTCGTAGGTGGTGAGGCCGGGTTCGCACCCGGCCTCACCCGCCACGAGTCCTAAATCCCGTCCAACCGGCGGGAAAGCTTCTACCGGCCACTGTTCTGCTTGACCGTCGGCACCAGGCCGTCGAGCTCCTCTTCCTGCGGTGGGTTGCGCGGTGTCGGTGAAGGTTGCGCACGGCGCACCAGTGGCGCCGCCGGCTGGTACTGCTGGCGGCGGGCGCCGAATTCGAGCCTTGTCGTCGGCTCCACCCCCGCCAGATGATGATCGTTTTCCGCGATGAGCGACGCCGGCAGCACCGTGGTGGTGTCCGGGTCCTGAGCGTGGTCGATCTCCGCGACCACGGACGCCGGGATCTGCTGGGTGTTCGAGGAGTCCATCGGTGACGTCATATTGTCCGGCGTCACGACAAAGGCTCCCCGCGCGCGTGCGCGTGCGAGCAGGGCATCCGCCCGTTCGCGCGGGTCCATCCCCTAGGCCTCCCGACTGACCCGGGGCCCTCTGGGTTCAGGGCCGCCTGTGTGCTGTCTAGGGTAGGCCCTCGGGGCTGCCGCCGTCAGTGTTTCCCGCGGCTTGTCGCTCAGCGGTGCGTGATACAAGAGGAGTTTTCTGTGACGTCCGAGCTTGACGCCGACGCCGTCGTACTGGTCGGGGGGAAGGGCACCCGGCTGCGGCCGCTCACCCTCACCGCGCCGAAGCCGATGCTGCCGACCGCCGGGACGCCGTACCTGAGCCACCTGTTCTCCCGCATCCGCGAGGCCGGGATCTCCCACGTCGTGCTGGGCACGTCGTACCGGGCCGAGGTGTTCGAGGAGTACTTCGGCGACGGTTCCGCGCACGGGATCGAGCTGGAGTACGTGGTCGAGACCGAACCGCTGGACACCGCCGGCGCGATCCGCAACGTCTACGACCGGCTGCGGGCGAAGAACGTGGTCGTGTTCAACGGCGACATCATCTCCGGCGCCGACCTCGGCGAGCAGCTGCGCGTCCACACCGAAGCGGCGGCGGACGTCACACTGCACCTGCAGCGCGTGCCCGACCCCAGCCGGTTCGGCTCGGTGCCCACCGACGAGACCGGCCGGGTGCGGGCGTTCCTCGAGAAGACGCCGAATCCGCCGACCGACCAGATCAACGCCGGGTGCTACGTGTTCCGCCGTGAGGTGATCGAGTCGATCCCGACGGGCAGGCGCGTGTCGGTCGAGCGCGAGACGTTCCCCGGCCTGCTGGCCGCCGGCGCGCACCTGCACGGGTTCGTCGATTCGTCTTACTGGCTGGACGTCGGCACCCCGGAGGCGTTCGTCCTCGGCTGCTCGGACCTGGTGCGCGGGGTGGCCCCCACCTCCGCCCTGCCCGGACCGGCCGGTGAGGCGCTGGTGCTCGAAGGCGCGCAGGTGGCCGCGGACGCGGTGGTGACCGGCGGTTCGACCATCGGCGCCCGCGCGGTGGTCGGCGCGGGCGCGACCGTGGACGGTTCGGTGCTGTTCGACGACGCTTCGGTCGGCGAAGGCGCCGTGGTCGAGCGTTCGGTGCTGGGTGTCGGCGCGCGGGTCGGCGCGGGCGCGGTCCTGCGCGGAGTGGTGATGGGTGACGGCGCCAAGGTCGGCGCGCGCTGCGAGCTGCTCGACGGGGCCAGGGTGTGGCCGGGCGTCGAGCTGCCCGACGGCGGTGTGCGCTTCTCGAGCGACGCGTAATGCTCTGGCGTCCCGCGTACGAGGTGGATCTGGGTGCCGTCCTGGGCCCGCTCAGCCGTGGACGCGGGTCGCTCAACCTGATCTCGGACGCCGGGGTCACCTGGCTGGCCGCCAACACCGCCGACGGACCCGGCACGCTGGCGCTGCTGCGGCGTCCCGGCGGCGAGATCGAGGCGGAGGCCTGGGGACCGGGCGCGGATCAGCTGCTCGACGGCGTTCCGGCGTTGCTGGGAGCCGAGGACGACGACGCGGAGTTCGTCGCGCACCACGACGTGATCGCGCAGGCGCGCAGGCGGCTGCCGGGGCTGCGACTGGGTTCGACCGGCCGGGTGTGGGACGCGCTCCTGCTGGCGGTGCTGGAACAGAAGGTCTCCGGCAAGGAGGCGATCCGTTCGTGGGCCGAGCTCTGCCGGTGGTTCGGGGAACCCGCGCCGGGTCCAGGCCCCGACCGGCTGAAGGTCCCGCCGACCCCGCTCGCCATCCGGTCCATTGTGGACTGGAAATGGCACCGGGCCGGGGTGGACCTGACCAGGCGGACGACGTTGATCCGCGCGGCCAGGGTCGCGGGCAGGCTGGAGCACGCCGCCGAACTCAGGGGGGTCGAAGGCCGTGCGTGGCTGCGCGAGATCCCGGGCATCGGCGTGTGGACGGCCGCCGAGGTCGCTCAGCGGGCCTGGGGCGACGCCGACGCGGTGAGCTTCGGCGACTACAACATCCCGTCGATGGTCGGGCACGCGCTGCTCGGCACCGCGGTGGACGACGCGGGGATGCACGAGGTGCTGGCGCCGTACACGCCCCAGCGGCAGCGGGCGGTGCGATACCTGATGGCCGCCGGGTTCACCCGGCCGCGGTTCGGTCCGCGTGTCGAACTGCGCGACTATCGCGCCATGTGACCAGCTCTGTCTCACCAGCCCTGTCTCAGAAGGCGTCCGGAAACTGATGTCATGTCGTCCAGTTTGGCGCCTAGGAGACCGCTGAATAAGTCGATCTGAAGATCAATTGAAGTCGCCTGACCAGCGCTTTCATATTTGATCAATCATCCGAACG
>NZ_JAYMZS010000248.1:0-2598 GCF_035828755.1 Amycolatopsis sp. H20-H5
CCTCGTGCTCACCCAGCCACCGCATCTCGCCCCGACCACAGCGTCTCTGTGAGCTCTGCGAGCAGAGACTTCACCGCGGCGCGCCCTCTTTCGCGGCCGCCAGGCCGCACGAACTCACGACGGCGCACCGGCGCCACTCCACGCGACCAGGCACCCAGTCAGGCGCCGGTGTGGCGGCGCGAGTTCGTGAGCGCGCTCGCCAACAAACACAGGCTTCTAGCCATACCTCTGAACATCCCCACAAGTCCCTGAAGGCCACCATGACGGCGTCTAACGCCGTCATGGTGGCCTTCAGAGGCAATCACCCCGACCGACCCGCGGGCCATCCGCGAGGTGGTCGCACCGGTTACCAGACCATCGTCGAGGCGATCGACGACTGCGCCACCCGGCGACGCGCGGCGCCGCAACACCGGCTCACCACCGAGCGGGAAGGACCGGGCGCGCTGGCTGGGCAGCTGCGACGAGGACGCGGTCGCGGCCACGCATGAGGGTTTCGAGGCCGAGGACTTCTTCGACGCCTGGCCGGACGTCCCCGCGCCCACCGTTCTGGTCCACGGGGCGGACAGTCCCGTCGTCACCGCTTCGGGTGTCGTCGAGGCAGCCGCCGCCAACCCGTCCGCCCGGCCGGTGGAGATCCCCGACGCCGGGCACATGGTGTTCTGGGACAACCCGGCGATCGCACTGGATCTGGTCCGCACCGCCCTGCGGTCCCCAGTGGACTGACCGGTCAAGGGCTACTTCACGGCGGAAGGGTCCTCATCGGACACCGGCAGCCGGACCCAGTGCAGGGTGTCCGCCTCCGGCCACCACCCCTCGGGATCGGGCCGGGGACGGGCGCCGTCTTCACGCCACCACCTGCGAATAGCCTTCTCATCCCCCATCTACCCGACGGTAGGGTGACGACTCGACTACCGCAGCGGTCTATGGCGGCCAACGTCCGCTCCTGGCCATTGGCCAGTGGCCGGATCCGGACACTGGCCGGACCTACCCCTGCCCGAATGGGACATCTTGCTCTAATTTGTCTCACAGCAGCAAGATCGCTTCGGGGAGGACGGCATGATCAAACGAATCGGCGCGGCGTTCGCGGCCGCCGTGGTGGCGATGATCGCGGTGGGCTCGCTGAGCGCACCGGCACAGGCCAGGGTCGATCCGACCACCAAATGCATCTGGATCTGGAGCTCGGGACCGCCGAAGTGCCAGAAGCTGGAGTAGCTAACCCAGCCAGCCCAGCCGGGTGGCCGCGTACACCGCCGCCACCCGGTTGTCGGCTTGGAGAGCCTCGAGCAGGCCCTGCACGTGGCGCCGGACCGTGCGCTCGCTGACGTCGAGGTGGCGGGCGATCGCGCCGTCGGTCATCCCGGTGGCGAGCAGGTCGAGCACCTTCGCCTGGGTCGGGGTCAGGCCGTGGTGGGGGGTCTCGGACCGGCCGCCGACCTCGACGGACTGGCTCCAGACCAGCTCGAACAGCATCCGCAGCGCGGCGATGACCGTCGGCGCGCGGACGAACAGCGCGCCCTCCATCCCGCTCGGGTCGAGTGGGACAAGCGCCGAGTGCCGATCCGCGATCACCATCTTCATCGGCAACTCAGGCGCCACCCGCATCTTCCAGCCCGCGGCCACGCTGGCTTCGACTACCTGCTTGGCGCCCTCGA
Organism: Amycolatopsis sp. H20-H5; assembly: GCF_035828755.1. Taxonomy (NCBI): domain Bacteria; kingdom Bacillati; phylum Actinomycetota; class Actinomycetes; order Pseudonocardiales; family Pseudonocardiaceae; genus Amycolatopsis; species Amycolatopsis sp. H20-H5. The sequence goes on from NZ_JAYMZS010000248.1 coordinate 1,653, forward strand.
ACTCCAGCGCCGCGCGCTCGTAGACGTTGCGCAGGCGCACGCCGCGCTCGGTCACCGCGTCGGGCATGACCATCGCCGTGTTCGTGTCCGGCCTGCGCTTGAAGTGTTGGGTGGTGAAAGCGAGGAACTCTTCCTTGGCCGAGAGGCACAGCTCCAAGGACAGGGAACCGATGCGCTGCGGATCGGTGAGGACCTCGACAGCGGAGTCGTCGCCGCTGCCGTTGGCCGCGCGGTACACGGACTGCAGTACGTCGAGTTGCTGGCGGGCGGCGACGATCTGGCGCTGCTGCTCAAGCAGCCGCGTCTGCGCGCCGAGGATCGCGTGGTCGACGGCGCGGACCGGCTCCATCGGCGCGATGACCGGGTCGCCGCGGTAGTCCCGGCGGACGAACCCCTGGTCGAACAGCTCGCGCATCTCCGAGCTGTCGGCACGCGGATCGTCCAGCGGCATCGGGCCGGACCGCACCATGGCGTCGTAAAGCGCGCCCGCGCCGGGCGTGAGCAACCCTTCGAGCATCCTGCCGCCCCCTTTGTCCGGCGTAAGCCTAGCGTCCGCTTCCGGACAACGGCCGGTTTGCCACCTACCCGCGGCGCTTGCGGGAGGGCAGAGTCGGTCACGTCACCGCGCCCGGCGGTGGCCGGACCCGCCTAGGGGTCGGGTCCGGCCGCCGCCTGTTTGCCAACCTTTCTCGCTGCCTGGCCGGGGGGGTACTTGAGCCGATTTGTGGCGGCGGGCTTGGTCGACGCGCTCGGAGTGGGTTCGGTCTGTTGGGGTTTTCTGGGGTCTGTGGGGGTGGGTTTCATGCGCGGCTTCGCCGGGGCGTGGGGGATCAGCGCTCCAGTGGTCACGTGCCGCTTCTCTTGGCAGCGCTGACCCCCCACGCAGCGGGTTCCCTTGGCGGGCTTGGGTTTCCGGTCGAGTTGTCTATTGTGGACTTTGGGGGAT
>NZ_JAYMZS010000249.1:0-2575 GCF_035828755.1 Amycolatopsis sp. H20-H5
TCGTCGGGTAGCGGGGACGCGTTGCCGCGCCCCCGCCCCCTCAGAACCGGCCATGCCCGATTTCCAGGCAACCGGCTCAAGCAAGCCCTGAAGGCTCACGGGCAGCCAGAAGTGCTGTACTCATTGCCGTCGCCGACGATCCGGCGCTGACAGTGGGCGTGTATGAGACGATCTGCGACGCGTTCATCCGACGTGCCAGCACCCCACACGGTCACCGCGTGTTTGCGGACCGCCTTGCGGGTGGCCGCGAGCCACTGTTCCCACTCTCGTGGGCTTTGCGGCTCGCGCTCGGCGTGCAGCAACAGCCCCCGGCATAGCGAGCATCGCCACCGCTGAGCCTGCAACAGGCGCAGCGTGGTCTTGCCCACCGGGGGTTTGCCGCGGTGACGCCGCGTGGCCCAGTAGTCGGTCAGGGACGGATCGTCCGGAGACGCCGCCCCGGCCACCATCCGGTGCCGGACAATCGCGGCCCAGGCGAACTTGCGGAGATAGAAGCCGGTCACCCGACTCCCGAATACCCACTTGTCTGCCCTGGCTGGGTTGAACGTGCCGAAATACCGGGCGGTCACCCAGCGGGTCGGCTTGTTCGGATGCGTGAACCTGGCCCACTTGTAGACCAATTTCCACACATGAGCGTCCAACGCGTTGAACGCACGTTTGGACACCCCGATCCGGTAGTAGGCCGCCCAACCCGCGATGATCGGATTAAGCTTCGCGATCACCACGTCAGCGTTGGCCCCACGCAGGGCTTTCGCCTCGGTGGACAGTCGTGCCCGGATCCGTCGCAGCGCGTCGTCGCTCGGCTTGGTCAGCAGCTTCCTGCCTCGGAACCGGCGGATGGTGAACCCCAGAAAGTCCACGCCCTCATCGAGATGCGTGATCTGGGTCTTGTCCTCATTGAAGACCAAACCCCTGGGCACCAACCATTCCGTCAGCCGCGCCTTGACCTGCTCGGCCTGCTCACGGGAGTGACACAAAGCGACCAGGTCGTCGGCATAGCGGACAACCGTCGGACATCCCGACATCGTCTTGCCGGCACGCGTGCCGGTGAGGTGATACCGGACGCCGGCGGCGGCCTCCAACCCATGCAGAGCAACGTTCATCAGCAACGGACTGATCACCCCGCCTTGAGGAGCACCCTCCCCGGTCGGGGCGAACCGGCCATCCTCGACCACTCCTGCTCTCAGCCACTGCCGGACAAGTTCCCGAGCCGGGAACGTCCCCAGCGACTCACAGATGTGGTCGTGGTTGAGCCGGTCGAATGCCGCCTCAAGATCGGCGTCGAGCACCCACAGACGTTTCGCGTCGGTGCGGCTCGCCGTCGTGTGGATCGCCACGATCGCGTCGTGACACCCTCGGCCCGGCCTGAACCCATAGGACTTCGGTTCGAACCGGGCCTCCCACTCGGGTTCCAGAGCATTCACCGTCAGAGCTTGCAGGCATCTGTCGGCGATCACGGGAATCCCGAGCGGGCGGCGACGCCCGTTGCTTTTGGGCACATACACCCGTTTAACCGGCCGAGGCGACCACGGTTCGGCCCTGCGTGTCACCCAGTCGGCCAGATCGGCCTTCTGTTCCGGTGTCACCACGACCACACCGTCAACCCCGGCTGTTTTGCGGCCAGCGTTGACTTCCGTCACCCGCCGCACCGAAACCAGCGCGTTGCTGCGGGAACGGAGCATCAGCTTCTGTAAGTTGCGGACCTTCTTCTGGTCCCCTGCCTGTGATGCCGCGAAGATCCGCTGACGCAGCCGCCGTACCTCATCCTCAACCGTCCGCCATTCCACAGCGTCCCAGTCAAGACTTCGGCCCTCGGGTCCGTTCACCACACCGTCGCCGTCGGCGACCACGGTCGTCTCCGGCATGGCCATGGTGTCCAACTTTCCCCTTCGGTTCCAGCGTTGTCGATCAGTTGACGTCTTCGCAGGCTCACCCGGCTCGCGTCAGCACCCTTTCGGGCCAGGGCATGAGCCCCTATCCGGCCAGTTATGCGGACCCCGCTGGCGGAGGAGCCAGCATCATGGTGCCCGGTTTCCTGCTGCCTTTCGGCGACCGGCGTTCGCTTCTCGAGCCATCCTGCGCCCGCTGAGGAGTTCTGCCTTCCTTACGGTCGGCTTACCAAGCTGCTTCGCTTGGACCTCATCGGGGTTGTCCCGTTCCGCATGAGACAGATGCGACCGGGGTGGGTGCCCTCTGGACCCCGGGGACGGTGGTGCGTTCCCGCCCGACAAAGCCCGTCCGGGCGGCACCTGCCGCGCTCTCAGCGGCTGGTCCCTATCTCCCGCTGGAACTTCCCATCGGCGGGAGTGCTCATGACGAGGCGTCAACGAGGGTTCACGCTATTCACCCGTCCGGTCTTCCCCAGCCTGTAACAACCGGATGGAACGGCAGTCCTTGGGCCTTGAACCTTGGGCTTCGCACCCCGCAGTTACCCGCGACGCACGCCAAGGCGAGGACGGTCCTTGCGCACTGGACCGGGCACTACATCTTCAACGTCGACATCACGTCGAACCTCCTTCGATGCATGCTGCTGTACTCATGCGACTTCGTGTCGCACGGCGATGTTGAGCCAGGA
>NZ_JAYMZS010000250.1:0-2538 GCF_035828755.1 Amycolatopsis sp. H20-H5
CGCCCGGAGCCGGTTGACGTAGACCCGGTCGAAGTCGTCACCGCGGGCAGCGGTGATCTCCCCGACCCAGTCCTGCTGGTCCGCGGCAGTGGTGTCCGGCAGGGCGACACCGAGCTGTGCGGCGAGTTCCTTGGCGCGGGTGTCCAGCAGCGCGAGGTCGTCCGCGAGCCGGGCGCCGACCTCGCGCACCCGCCCGGTCGAGCCGCGTTCCTGGGCCTGCCTGCTCACCGGGCCCTCCCACAACCCGGCTTGTCTCACCTGGCTCAACAACTGCCGGTCTATCTGCTGGACTTCGCCCGCGAACGCCGGCGAGACATTCCACAACAGACCGCAGGCCACCAGTATGGTCGCGAATCGGAACAGCAATCGAGTCCCCTCCCAGAGATAGTTCTCACTGAGGAGTACGCATACGGTTACCGTCCGGTTCTGACTTATTGATCTCACCGAATGTGATCTGCGTCACAGTCGATCGCGGACCGTATTCACGTGCCCCTGAAGCACGCAGGAACCTATTTGCCAAGACCACTAATGCATATGGCCTATTCAGGCTTTCTGCGCTACGCTCTGACCGCTGTCTATTCCACCAGTCAGGTGAGGTTGCGTGCTCTATGGAAGCAAGGGGCAACGAGTGCCGAACCCGGAGTGCCCAGCAAGGCCCAGGCACCGTGAATGAAGCGCGCGAGGACCTGATCTTCCTGCTGTACAAGGATTTCCGGGCAACACTGTTCAGTCAGGTCCTGCAACTCACCAACCACGATCGGCAGTGGACCGAGGACGTGGTGCAGGAGACCTTGATCCGCGCCTGGCGAAATTCGGCCACCCTGGACCGCGAGCCCGGAATGCTTCGCAGCTGGCTACTGACCGTGGCGCGACGGATTGTGATCGACGGCTGGCGGAATCGTCGTGCGCGTCCGCAGGAGGTCGAACTGGAGAACCCAGAAATCTCCATAAGGGGCGATCAGACAGATCGAACGCTCGCCGCGATGGTCGTTACCGACGCGCTCCGTCGTCTGGATCACAAATATCGTTCTGTCATTTACGAGACGTATTTGACCGGCCACACAGTCCACCAGGCCGCGGTCATTCTCGGCATACCGGAAGGAACGGTGAAATCGCGCCTCTACACGGCGGTGCGCAAATTGCGAAAGGCATTAGCGGAGCGAGGCCAGTGATGCGGAACCGCAAGAAGCACCGGGACGTGGCCGCTTACGCACTCGGGTCGCTGGCCGATCCGGCCGAGTTCGAGAAACATCTGGCCGGCTGCCTTCGCTGCCGTCGCGAACTCGGCGCGTTCGGCGAAGTGAACGATTCGCTTCGCCGGGCTGTCCGGCTCGGCTACCTGACGCCGGGTGACGGGCCCACCGGCAGTGGCGGGCTGGGCGCCGTGTCCCGGCGGACCTGCCCGGCGCACCTCCCGCTCACGGCGAACCTCGTGCTCCTGATCGCGGTCTGCGTCGCGGCGGCCGCGACGATCCCCGCCGGCCCGGCGATCCTGAACCGGCGGAGCAGAGCGGACGCGCACATGGCTTCCCCTGCCCGTTGGGTGGACCGGACCGTCGTGTCCCACGCCGGTCAGCAGTATCGCCCGAGGTCGGCTGCCATCCAGTAGTCTGCCGGAACCCGACATGAAGGTCTCTACGGTGGATACCGAAGTAAATCCCAAGAGAATCGTCGGCGGTCCTTCGGTACCGAAGCTTCCCGCCGCGTCGCGGCTCCCCGGCCGCGACCACGAACTCGCCCTGCTCAGCGGGCTGTTCGCCACCGCGCGATGCGGGCGGGCGGCCAGCGCGATCCTGGTCGGGGAGTTCGGGATGGGCAAGACGGCCGTGCTGACGACCGCCGCCGACCTGGCCAGGGAGGCCGGGTTCACCGTCGCGCTGGCGACCGGGGCCCGGCTGGAGACGCATCTCAGCGGCGGTGTCGCCGCCCAGCTGGTCGAAGACCTCACCCACGTGCCCGCCGGCGCGGGTGCCCAGTCCCCCCGGCCCCGCGAACCGCACATCACCGAGCGGCTGCCACAGAAGGCGCCCGAGACCGAGTACGAGCAGGCCGACGCGCTGGCCGCGTTCTACCGCACGATCCGCGCGGCCGCCGAGCGCGGCCCGCTGTTCCTGGGCGTCGACAACGTCGACGCCGCCGACGCGTGGTCCCGGCGGTGCCTGGCCTACATCCGCCACCGCATCGCGTACCTGCCCGTGCTGGTGGTGCTGACCTCGGTGCTCGGGCACAAACCGAACCGCGACGTCGCGCTGCTCGAGATGGCGGGCTGCACCCCGGCCGCCATCCGGCTCAACGGTCTCGGCACCGCGGCCGTCGCCCGGCTGCTCGGCACCGGCGACGAGCGGCTGGCCGCCGCCTGCCGCGAGGTCACCGGCGGCAATCCGTACCTGCTCGGCTCGCTGCGCACCCGGCTGCTCACCGGCACCGACCCGGCCCTCGTCGGCGCGGCGGGCATCGGCCAGGTGCTGTGCGGCCGGGTCCAGGAGATCCCGACCGCCCCGGAGCTGATCCGGGCGGTGGCGCTCCTCGGCGAGGACG
>NZ_JAYMZS010000251.1:0-2528 GCF_035828755.1 Amycolatopsis sp. H20-H5
TGCGGGGCGGGTGCGCGACGCCGGTCCCCGGCACGGCCGGGCCGGTGCCGGGCCAGGGCCCGGTGCTGCCCGGCGGCGCCGATCCCTGCGCGCTGATCAGCGAGCAGCAGGCCGCCGCCCTCAAGCTCGCCTTCCCGCCGAAACTTAGGCCCGCGAGCAAGACCGAGGGCCTCCACTCGTACTGCACCTGGGAGCCCGCCGAGCAGGCGTACTCGCTCGTCCACCTGACCGCGACCTGGTCGCTCGACCAGTCGATCGGCGAGTTCAACGGCGGCGCGCTGGCCAGGGACACCGTCCGGCTCGGCGGGCTGAGCTGGACCACCTACCCGGGGATCGGCGGCGACAACGCCTGCTCGCTGGTGACCGTGCTCGGGCCCACCTCGTTCCTCGGCCTCGACTCCCTGGTCCTCGGCGAGGGCCAAGGGCCGGCTGGCAGCGCCGACCCCTGCGCGTACCCGAAGGCCGTCGCCCCGGCGATCGCGGCGCACCTGCCCGGCGGCTCGCCCGCCCCGCCCGGCCTCACCCCGCCGACGCGGCCCGCTCCCGCGTCCGGACCGCTGGTCGGGCTGGACCCCTGCACGATGCTGACCGCCGAGCAGGCCACCGGCCTCGGGCTGGTGGGCACCGGCATGGCCAGGAACCCGCCCGCCGGCGACCCGATCTCCGGCTGCCAGTGGGCCGACACCGACGGCCCCGGCGGCCAGAACGGGTTCGTCGTCTGGCTGGGGCCCGCCAAACCCGCGGCCGAGTGGTACGAAGTCGAGGGGCAGCCGGTCGAGTCCGGCGGTCGCACCTGGTCGCTGGTGCCGAACCTCGGCAACAACCGGCGGACCTGCGCGGCGACCCTGGTCGTCACGCCTGCGTCGTCGCTGTCGATCTCCAGCGGGTACGAGAACGACCTCGACCGGATGTGCGATCTGGTGCAGGCGGCCATGCCGCTGGTCGGCGGCCACCTGCCGCCGTGATGTCCACCTTTCGGCGTATTGCGCCATCCCTGGTGTGCGGCCGTGCCCCGCGAAGTAGGGTTCGGCCCCGAAGGGGAGGAGGCCTGATGTCGATCAGTCGGAAGCTGGTGGCGGTCGCGCTGGTGGGTTCGGCGGTGCTGCTGAGCGGATGTACGACGCTGGTGGCCGGTTCGCCCAAGCCGGTGCCCGGCCAGGGCCCGGTGATCACCGCGGCGAATCCGTGCGGGCTGTTGACGCCGGAGCACGCGAAGGCGCTGGGGCTGCAGGTTCCCGGCAAGCTCGCCCCCGCCATCAAGGAGCAGCTGGCCCCGGCGTTCTGCACCTGGAGCCCGAGCGACCCCGATTCGGGGCTCGAATCCGTCATGGCCGGCCAGTCCGACGACCTCAGCCCCGGTGAGTACACCCTCGGCGCGGTCGCCAAGGAGACCTTCCAGCTGGGCGGGCTCAGCTGGTCGCGCTATCCGTCGATCCTCGGCGAGAAGTACTGCGAGATCCTGGTCAAGCTCGGCCCCAAGTCGTTCGTCGACCTGAGCAGCGAGAACCGGAAGGACCCGTCGAAGGCCTGCGACCAGGCGAAAGCCGTCGCCCCCGCGATCGCTTCGCATCTGCCGGGCGGCGACCCGTCGCCGACGATCGTCCCCCCGCCCTCCTCGACGCAGCCGGTGCCCTCGGGCCCGCTGGCGACGCTGGATCCGTGCACTCTGCTCAAGGGCGATCAGCTCCCCGGTCTCAAGCTGGTCGTCGGTGAGCCGCTGAAGTCGTCGACCAAGCCGCTGCAGACCGGGTGCGAGTGGTACGACACCGACGGACCCCAGGGCCAGAAGTCGCTGGACCTGTGGATCTCGCCGATCCAGCCCGCGAACGAGTGGCCGTTCCTCGAAACGGGCGGCCAGCCGCTCGAAGCGAACGGCAAGCAGTGGCTGCTGTTCCCGAACTTCGACCGGGAGCCCGTGCTGTGCTCGGCGTCGCTGGCGGTCACGCCCACCTCGTCGGTGATGCTCGCCAGTGGCAACCTCACCGAACCGGACAAGGCGTGCGACGTGATCAAGGCCGCGATCCCGCTGATCAGCGCGAACTTCCCGGCGAGCTAGGGGCAGACCTCGTCGGCGATGTGCCGGGCGATCTCCAGCGCGCTCGTCGCCGCCGGTGAGGGCGCGTTGAGGACGTGGACCTGGTCGGGCGCGGTCTCGATGAGGAAGTCGTCGACGAGCGAGCCGTCCGCTCGCAGCGCTTGGGCCCGCACTCCGGAACCGTGGCGCACGATGTCCTCCGGGCCGACGGCCGGGACGAGCCGGGCGAGGCTCGCGGCGAAGCGCCGCTTGGAGAACGAGCGGAGCACCTCTTCGAGGCCGGTCGGGTAGGCGTACTTGCGGGCGAGCCGCCAGACGCCGGGGAAACGCGCGACCTCGGCGAGGTCCTTGGCGGAGACGTCGCTCCAGCGGTAGCCCTCGCGCCGCAGGGCGAGCACGGCGTTGGGGCCGGCGTGGACGCTGCCGTCGAGCATGCGCGTCAGGTGGACGCCGAGGAACGGCAGCGACGCGTCGGGGACCGGGTAGATCAGGC
>NZ_JAYMZS010000252.1:0-2488 GCF_035828755.1 Amycolatopsis sp. H20-H5
GTCCACCACACCGCCACCGTCGTGCGTGCCCGCCGAACTGCCGACGCCACCGGGGTTGTAGGAGCCCTGGGTGATGCCGAGCTGCCTGCCGAGCAACCCCTCGGCCGCCACCAGCATCGCCTTGGTGCGGGTGTTCATCAGCTCCCCGTGATACGTCACCCTGCTGCCCGCGGTGACCACGTTGCCGACGGTGAACCGCTGACTGCCGAGCTTCTGCAACGAGGTCGCGCCCGGCAGCCCGGACGCGTCGATCCCGGTGTAGCCCAGCGACTTCTGATACGCCGAGTAGGCCGAGATGGTCGTCGTGCCGAAGTGGCCGTCCACGTACTGGGCGGCCAGCAGCCCCTTGGCCGCCAAGGCCTGCTCGACCAGCAGCACGCTGTCCTTGCTGCCCGGTGTCAGCGCGCTGTCGGCCCGGCGCGGGTCGATCTGCGCCGCCTTGAGCACCGCTTCCATGTTGGCCGCCGGCAGGGCGGCGGCTTCCCGTGCACTGGCTTCCTGGGTGGCGAGTGCCGGCGCCGCGACGCCGAGCGACAGCGCGGCCGCCGCCGTCAGCACGGCGACCCTGGTGAACACTCCCCGCCGCGTGCTCCGCACGATCGTCGACCGCATGTTCATGACTGTCCTCCACTGGTCCGAAGCGGGTCGCGGTCCACGGTAGGCAGCACGGATACAAGCGTCGTACAAACAGCCGGGGTCAGAGCTCGGCGAGGTCCAGTGCGGCGACCATCGCCTCGTTCCCGGCGTCGGCGGGGTGCAGGTGGTCCCCTGCGGAGAACTCCGGCTTCATGCTCAGCGGATCCCGCGGGTCGGCCAGCGCCGCGGCGAAGTCGGCCACGCCGTCGAAGACACCGCTGGTGCGGACGAACTCGTTGATCCCGGTCCGCGGCGCCTCCACCTCGGCGTCGTAGCCGCCGCGGCCCTTGAACGGGGTGAGCGTCGCCCCGATCACCTTGATCCCCCGCGCGGGCCCGGCCATCGCCGTGGCCCAGGTCCCGACCCAGCCGCCGGTGTCCGCCCGCGGGCCGCCGAACACCTCGACCTCGGCGAGGGTGAGGTGGTTCGCGCCGCTGAGCTGGACCATGACGGTCCCGGCGGGGCCGGTCCGATGGCTGGATCAGACGCCCTGGCGAGCCGCTTGCTGTTGCGGGGTAAGGGAAGTGTCGAACGGCGTCGGCGAGGTGAAGACCCAGAAGTCGCTGAGCCGGTCGACGCGGCAGTCGGTGCGGTTCCAGACGTTGATCGAGGACAGCGGGCTCGTCCCGCCGAGGCCGACCTGCCACCACGGGTGCGTGTTCAGGTCCGGGTGGCTCACCGAGTTGTTGCCGAACACGCCGTTGGTGTCACCGTCGACCACGCGACGGCGAGCCGCAGTAGGCCTCCGACGACTGCGTCGCGATCTTGCCCAGCGCCAGGTCCGGGCTCCCGGCAAGACCGGCGGCGAAGATGTGCGTCGAGGGCACGCCCACCCCGAACTCGGAGCCGACCATCGGCAGCTGGACGCTCTTCACTGTCTTGTGTGGATCGATCGGGACACCCACGTAGAACAAGTGGACGTCGCGGTTGCCGCGGCCACCAGGGCCGTCGCGGTACGGCAGCGTGGCCACGGTGTCCACATCGGACGGTGGCGGGTTCGCCCAGTCCGGCAGGCTCAGCACGTTCACGGTCCCGGTGCCCTTGGCCGCGTAGGTGCTGGTGGCCAGGAACCCGAGCGTGGCCGACGAACCGATCAGCCCGAAGGTCTGGCCCGCGGCGAGCGCGTTGTCCGGCTGCCCGGCCGAGGCGGTCGGCCAGGCGAACGTCACCCCGTGCGAATTGACCAGCGATCCGGGCGAGAAACCCTTGGCCGCCAGCGCTTCCGCCGACAGGCTGTAGCCGAACCCGTCGATGTTGCCGCCTGCCGGGTTCGAGTCCGGCGACACCCCGTTGTTGCCGGAGTGCGTGCTCAGCCCCGAGCACAGCGAACTGTTCGCGTCGACGTCGGCCGCGCTCGTGCCCGCCCTGGTGGTGACGGAGACCTCGCCGCCGGCCGACCCGAGTGGCAGCGTGACCGCCAGGTGATTGGTGCCGATGTAGGTGACCGGCCGGATCTCCCTCCCGCCGACGCTCACCCGTGCGTCCGGGGCGAACCCGGAGCCGGAGATGAGGACGTCACTGGTACAGGTCGGCGTCGCCAGTGCGACCTTCGGCCGCTTGCTCGTGGTCAGGTCCTGGAACGGCGGCCGCAGCCCGGCCGCGGCGAGCACCGCGAGGTCACCCAGGTGCACGCTCCGTCCACAAAGGACGAAACTGCCGCACTGTAGTCCGTTTGATTCCGACTTGCCCGATTACAGAGTCCCTGAAGGCCACCATGAGGGACTTAGCCTGGATCCGTGGATTGGTGGGGTTTGTGACCGGCGTGGATATGAGGAAAGTGTTCTTTGACCTGCAACAATCGGGTGTGTTGAGGACCTGATCAGTGCGGATCGGAAGGACACTTTCAGTGAAA
>NZ_JAYMZS010000253.1:0-2353 GCF_035828755.1 Amycolatopsis sp. H20-H5
CGGTCGAGCGCAACAGATCGGTCTGACGAGGCGTGCGTCCCAAGGCCACACCACTCATCCTGCCGGACCGGCCACCCGATCACCGCGACCGACACACCCCTCACAATCTAAGACACCAGCCACCTAGCCGGTTGTCCAGAGGTCAACACGAGCGATGCTGGTCGGGCACGTACGCCAGGTCGAGGACCGTGAGGCACGTGGGACCTATGACGATCAGGTGGTGACGGCGTCGATCACTGGCCCGCCGCGTCGGGAAATGTCCGCTTCTGCCGAGGAGAGGACGCAAGCCTTCTGGTTCAACCGCGCGGTCCGGCCACGGACTGAGAGCCCGTTGTCTCTACCTTGCTCGCCACCACCATGTAGTTCTCGGCCTCAAGGTTGAACGTGCTCATTTCCGTCTGGAGTCCGACCCGGTGCAACTCGACTTCGAGTTCTTCGTATCGGTAGGGCCAGCTCGACAGCAGTTCCGAGCGGGCAAGAACCGACCCAGCCGTATCCACCTGCGCGATCGCAATCTCGAGGTGGTGCTCGTCCTCCCAGTTCGGCGCGATGTCCCAGCGGTAGACCACGACGGCATCGCGACCGTTCCGGCGGACGAGTCGGTCACTGATGTCCAGCCGGGAACCTCTGGCCCTCACGAGTTCCCAAGTGCGGGAGGTGAGTACCAAGCGCCCGCCACGGCGCAGAAGCCGTGACATCGACTCCAGAGCAGCAACTCTGCCTCGCGCGCCCTCGGCATGGTGCAGCGAGTTACCAACGCAGAACACCATGTCGAAGGTGTCGTCATCGAAATGGTCGGGCAGCTCTTGCCAGTCCGCCCGCACTGTCCGGACAGATGCCCCGAACTCCTCAGACAACTCCGCAGTCCGACGAACCATCGCTTCGCTGGCGTCAGTTGCGACAACGTGCATGCCAAGACCGGCGAGGCCAACCGCCAACTGTCCGGTCCCGCACGAACAATCGAGGACGTGAGCGTTCGACGGCAGAAGACTGAGGACCTCATCGAACGACGCAGCGAACTCGGCCGGAGCCAGCTTTGCATCTGAGATGAGCCACTCGTACACCTCGGCAAGCGCGTTATAGCCACTCACGACTACTACCTCCGTCACGCGGCAGACTCACGGTGGCCATCAGTACATCAGCGGAGCAAGTCGGTCACCAATGGTTTTCGCAAGGCAACACGTCCGCGCATGCCGCGGACAGGGCATTTCTTGGCGATGCCCGCTCATGCCGATGGGCGGTCGTCAGCTGGCGGCTGTGCAGGTCGGTTCGGTGTCGGCGGGCCGGGCACGGTCTGCGCCGTCCTCCGCGTCAGGCGAGGCGCGCTACGAGGCCTCGCTTCTTTCCCAGAAGGAGGTGAGCGCCCTCGCGCTACGGGCTGGAGCTTGCACCATCCACCAGTGTCCAACACCGTCGAGGATCTCGACGCGGGCTCCCGCTCGTTCTGCGGACCGGCGGCGCATGCTCTGCGAGCCGACGAAGTGGTCCTCGGTCCCGATAATGACCAGACCGGGGCGTTCCGCAGCTGCGGGAAGGTCGCGGCCCAGGTCGGCCATGGCTGGCTGGGCAGCGGACCGGTAGAAGGCGAGGATGGCACGGCCCATCTGTGGTCCCTGGGCGGCGGCCAGTCGTTCGGCGATCGGCCTGCTGATGCCCCGGGCAACCATGCGCTCGGTCCGCGTGTCAAGTGTGCCACCCAGCAACTCCGCGACCGACTTCTCGCCGGTCCCCGGGGTCTGCCATTGTTGGGCGAGGTCATGCCATACGTAGTCCGGATCGAATACGCCCAGCGAATCGCTGGTCCAGCTCCGAAGCAGGTCAGGCCGTGTCATGGCGACGGAGACGACGGTGCTGCCGCCCACGTCGTGGCCGACGAGGTCGACCGGCTCGTCGAGCGACTCCAGTTCCCCGACGAGCCACTGTCGGTAGGCCAGCACGGTGCAGTCAAAGCCGTTCGGGATGGGTGCGCCGAAGCCGGGAGGTGACAAACGTAGGACGTCGGTCCTGTCCAACTCGGCGAGCAGTGGATCCCAAACCGCAGCGGTCTCGGGGTTGCCGTTGACGAAGACAGCGGTCATGAAGACGTCCTTAGACTCGGACGGTGCAGGCAAGGGAAGTCTATTGAGTCTGTCGCCGGTCGGCGTCGGTGGCGTCCTGCCGGGCGGTGAGTTCGGTGTTGAAGTCGCTGATGCGGCGGTCGAGGCAGTGGCGGGTCAGGGCTGAGAGTTCGATTTCGTCGGGTAGCGGGGACGCGTTGCCGCGCCCCCGCCCCCTCAGAACCGGCCATGCCCGATTTCCAGGCAACCGGCTCAAGCAAGCCCTGAAGGCTCACGGGCAGCCAGAAGTGCTGTAC
>NZ_JAYMZS010000254.1:0-2312 GCF_035828755.1 Amycolatopsis sp. H20-H5
TTCGCGGTCGTCCAGTCCTATCTGGACACCGCACACAAGTGGGGACTGGACAAGCTCGACGCGCTCCACCAACTCTTCACCACCGGCGCCTGGCTACCACCAGCACTCACCCCAGCTGAATAGCTACCAGGCGGTCCGTTTTTGTGAGAGTTCTGTGTGATAACTTTATTCTCTCAATAAACGGGCCGCCGTCTACGTCAACACGCCGAACGAGTGCAAGTTACCCCGCCATGAATAAGCCTCATGGTAGGCCTTCCGATGCGATGGACCGCCGAGTGTTCATCCGGACCAAGGCCCCGCATCGAGGCCTGACCACCGGCGGGATTACCCAAGCGGTGGCGGCCGCCGGACGGCGAGCCGGACTCGGCACGCTCTACGCGAACCGGCTGCGTCACACCGCAGCGACGTCAATGCTCAAGGCCGGGGCCCCGCTGGCTGAAATCGGTCAAGTGCTGCGGCATCGAAGGCCGATCACCACAGCAATCTATGCGAAAGTCGACACCGAATCGTTGCGGCCCCTGGCTCGCCCGTGGCCGGCAGGTCTGTCATGACCACACTCCGCCTGGCACTGGACGACTACCTGGATTTACGGCACAGCCTCGGATTCAGCCTGCGGCGCGATGCGAAACTCCTCGCCCAGTTCATCAGTTATCTCGACGAGCAGCACACCGATACGGTCACCACAGCATCCGCGGTGGCCTGGGCGAGCTTGCCCGCCGACGCCAGCCCCGGCTGGCTGGGATTCAGGATGCGGGTGGTCCGCGGTTTCGCCGCCTACTTACAGACTCTCGACCCAGCGGTGGAAGTTCCGCCTCCCGGACTACTCTCAGGGAACGGTCGGCGAGCGGTTCCCTATCTCTATTCCGACACCGATATCGCGGCACTGTTCGCCGAAGCCGAACAGCTGCGGACTCCACTGCGCACCGCGACCATGCACACCGTGATCGGCCTGCTCGCTGTCACCGGGATGCGCATCGGCGAAGTGATCGACCTGGACGACACCGACTTCGACGCCACCGGTGGGCTACTTGTCGTGCGACACGCTAAATTTGGCAAGTCCCGGCAGATTCCGCTGCATCCGAGCGCGGTGACAGCGTTGCTTGCTTACCAGCGGCTGCGCGATCAAACTTGCCCCCGGCTCGTCGCCAGCGCGCTGCTTGTTTCCGCCACGGGCACACGGCTGCTGTCCTACAACGTCGGCCAGACCTTCGCCAAACTCGTCCGCCGAGCAGGGCTCACCGCGCGCTCCCCGTCGTGTCGTCCGCGTCCGCACGATCTCAGGCACACATTTGCGGTCCGGACTCTGCTGGATTGGTATCGCGACGACGGTGACATCGCGGCCCAGCTGCCGCTGTTGTCGACCTACCTCGGCCACGTGTCACCCGCCAACACCTACTGGTATCTCCACGCTGCACCAGAACTACTTGCCGAAGCCGCTAAGCGTCTCGACGCCACGTCAGGAGTCCCGCGATGACCGCGATCGCCGCCACCGTGCAGAGCTTCTTCACCGATCGGCTGATCCGGGCCCGTCAGGCCAGCCCGGACACCATCGCAGCCTACCGGGACACCCTTCGTCTGCTGCTCACCTACATCTCTATACATGAGGGAATACCGTTGTTCCGCTTAGACTTCGCCGACTTGGTTGCACCGGTAGTTGCCGCGTTTCTCGACCACCTCGAACACGAACGCGGCAACAGCGTCCGAACCCGGAATGCCAGCCTGGCAGCAATCCACTCCCTGTTCGACTACGCCGCTCTGCACCACCCCGAACATTCCGCAGACATCGCCCGAGTCCTGGCCATCCCACCGAAACGCTGCGACCACACAATCATCACGTTCCTCACCAACGACGAGGTCGACGCCTTGAACGCCGCTCCCGACCTCGACACCCGCACTGGCCGACGTGACCACGCGCTACTCCTGCTCGCCGTCCGCACAGGACTGCGCGCGTCCGAGCTGACGTCACTGACACGCGGTGACATCCACCTGGGGAGTGGTCCGCATGTCGCCTGCCGCGGAAAAGGACGCAAAGACCGCATCACACCGCTGAATTCCGACACGGTCACGGTCATCCGTGCCTGGATGACCGAAACCACCGCTGCTTCCGGGGAACCGTTGTTCCCGACCAACCGCGGCACACCGATGAGCCACGACGCGCTCACGCAGCGACTCGCCCGCCATGTCGCGACAGCAGCCGTGACCTGCCCGTCACTAGCTGGAAAAAACGTGACACCACACGTTTTGCGCCATACCACCGCGATGCGACTGCTCCACTCCGGCGTCGACATCACCGTCATCGCACTCTGGCTCGG
>NZ_JAYMZS010000255.1:0-2235 GCF_035828755.1 Amycolatopsis sp. H20-H5
ACGTCATCGACCAGGGCCTCCGTGCGTCTGCCTGGCGACGCGGACACCAGGCAGACGCACGAAGAAGCCACTTCAGACGACGCCTCCGCCTCCAGATGCTAGAGATCTAGCCCTGTAGTACTAGTCCGCAAAGCGTTCATAGCCGAGCACCGCGGCGACGCCGCTACCGCGATCAGACTGGCCAGCCAAGCAGCAGGCCATCCCGCGGCCACGCCACTGATCCGTGCCCACGCCGCGCGGCGCGAAGCCCAGGGGCACGCGTCCATCGGCGACTACGGGGCCTGCCACGAAGCACTGCAGCGCTCGCGAGGCCATGCCCACCAGGACAACAGACACGGAGCCCGCTGGGGCCCACGCATCGAGAACGGAAACCCGCGCCTCATCGAAGCGTCATGCATGCTCAGCCTCCGACGTTTCGAGCAGGCCGCCGACTTCTTCGCCATCGAACTCGAGCGCCAGCCCGCACTCCCACACGACAGCAACTCCCGCACCCGCTTCACGATCCGGCAGGCTACCGCCATGGTCGGCATCGATCATCTCGATCAGGCGTGTCATGTCATCGAGGCACTCCTGCCCACGATCCGGAATCTGGACTCCGCCACTATCCGGGCAGAGCTGGGCCGTTTCGTGGACCAGGCGCGGACCCGTCAGGCCGCGCCTGGCCAGCGGAACCTCGTCGAAACCGCGGCAACCGTCGCGCACCGCCAGCGTCCGGCGTGGGCGGCGCGGCGTTGACGCAATCAGCATTCCGGCTGTCCCCCAAGAGCGCCTGCCTGGACCGTTATTCAAAACGCGGCAACGCCTTCTTGACGTAGTCTTGAGAATTTCTAAATCGAAGTGCACCGTCCGGCTTATCGCAAAGGGCAACGGCCCTTCCCGTGGTTGAATCTTGGTTACCACACTAAAAGATGAACCATGGGAAAGACCGTTGCGCTATCATCGTACTACAGGGCTCGCCTTGCCGCAGATGCAGGAGCTTGTTCGACGTGTTTCCTTGGCGTTGACCAAGCCGTGGCGAAAGAAGACCGGACGCCCGAGATCATGCGGACTGTACGCGGCAGTGGAGACTGCATGTATGTCCGGCACAACTGTACCGAGGAGTTTCTCGGCGACTTGCGTGGTGTCTCGCAGGCCACGGTGTCGCGGATCGTGCGGGATCCGGTGCCGGTCCTCCGGTCGGTGTTGGCGGAGTTCGTGCCGGATCCGAAGCAGGCGATCCGGATGGTCAAGGACAGGGTGTGCCTGGTCGACGGCACGATCACGCCCTGCTGGTCCTATGCCGAGCATCGGGAGCTGTGGAGCCGCAAGCACGGCACCACCGGGTTCTGTGTACAACTCGTCGGCCTGCTCGACGGTACCCCGGTGTGGGTTTCCGACCCGTTGCCCGGGAGCACTCACGACAAAAAGGCGTTTTGATAGCACGGCGACCACGGACATCATCAAAAAGGCGGCGGCGGGCATCTGCAACAAAGGCTACCAAGGAGCCGAACTCCTCACGCCAACCAAGAAACCCCAATGGCGCAAACTCAACGAAGGCGAAAAGAAAGCCAACGCCGCACTGTCCGCGCTCCGCACACCGATCGAGCGAGTGGTCGCGCACCTCAAACTGGCGCATACTCCACGCTGACTACCGCCGCCCCTACGCCATCTATCCTCGTTGGTGACACATCTACTCCGGCTCCGGGATCGAGTCTGCCGCCGAGGGGCCCGCACTGTCTGGCTCGATCGCAATGGGGTGGACATTCATCTGGTTTGCACCTCGCTTTCGGTGGCGATGTCCGCCGTACCGGTCTTCCGGGTGACTGTGCTGACTTGCACAGGGTGAATCCAACCGACCAGCGATGCCAACTGAAGTTGCGGCGGGCGCAACTTGTGGGGTTCTACTGCCGTTCGGATCGGTCGGCGGTGCGGGGGGCCGCGATGTTTTCGTTGTTCACGAACCGCTCGTGTAACTGGTCAGGTTATTGAGTAGCGGGCAGCCAGGGTCGATCTTCGGCCAGTTGGATGTGGGCATGAAGCAAGGCGATCCCGTGCTTGGCGGCGGTGGCGAGGTAGGATCGGATGGCAGTGAATTGCCGGGCGCCGGTGAGGGTTCTGGCGCACCCGGAGTAGCTATTCAGCTGGGGTGAGTGCTGGTGGTAGCCAGGCGCCGGTGGTGAAGAGTTGGTGGAGCGCGTCGAGCTTGTCCAGTCCCCACTTGTGTGCGGTGTCCAGATAGGACTGGACGACCGCGAA
>NZ_JAYMZS010000256.1:0-1945 GCF_035828755.1 Amycolatopsis sp. H20-H5
CCGAGCACGTGGCAGGTCGGGCCGCAGACGACGCCGTCGTCGAGCGGGAGTTTCGCGCCGCGCAGCCAGGACACGGCCGGGACGGTGCCGAGCGCGACCACGGCGCATTCGACCTCGAGGGTCCGGCCGTCGATGAGCTCGATGCCGAGGCCGGTGGGTTCGAGCCGCCAGCGGCGGATCGAGGTGCCCAGTTCGAGCCGGACGCCGTGGGCCGCGTGGACCGCGGTGAGCCGGGCCCCGACCTCCGCCCCCAGCTCGTCGCCGAGCAGGGTGTGCGAGCGGTCGATGATCGCGACGTCGCGGTTCATCGCGCGGAGGCTGGAGGCGACCTCGCAGCCGATGAACCCGCCGCCGAGCACCGCGACCGGGCCGGTCGTCCCGGCGAGGCCCTGGTGCAGGGTGACGGCGTCGGCCAGGGTCCGCAGCACGACCACCCGGGGATGCCCGTGCGGCACCTCCGCGAGGCGCCGCGGTTCGACGCCGGTGGCGATGACCAGCCCGTCGTAGCGCAGCTCCTCGGCGCCCGGCAGGTGGAGGACCTGCCTGCCCGGTTGCAGGTGGACCGCCGCGGTGTCGAGCCGCCATTGGGCGTCGACGTCGCCGAAGGCGGCCAGCCGGGTGCCCGCGGGTTCGATCTCCCCGGTCAGCACCTGCTTGGACAGCGCGGGCCGGTGATACGGCATGCCCGGCTCCGCGCCGAGGATCACCAGCTCGCCGCCGAAGCCCAGTTCGCGCACGCGTTCGGCGGCCCGCAGCCCGGCGAGACCGGCCCCGACCACCACGATCCGCTCGGTCATCGGCCCGCCTCCTGCAGGGTGATGGCCCGCATCGGGCACGCCCTCGCGGCGGCCTCGGCCTGGCTCACCTGCGCGCGGCCGGGCCGCCGGACGTACTCGAGCCCGTCGCCGTGCAGCTGGAACACCTTGGGCGCCTCGGCCTGGCAGACGCCGTAGCGGTGGCACAGCTTGTCGTCGACCCGCACCTGGAGCTTCCCCGCGCCGCCGAACACCGGCGGGTCCTCCGGGGTCGCGCCGAGCAGGCCGATCCGGACGAGGACGTGCGGCGGCAGCAGCCGGAGCACGCTCAGCAGCAGCGCGGGCACGACCGCGGTGATCCCGCCGAGCCACACCACGGCCAGGTGGCCGCCCGCGACGGCGCCGAACCAGGCGTGGATGACCAGCAGCGCGACGGCGACGTAGCCGACCTGGTGGAACCGCAGCCGGTTCTCGTGGATCACGCGGCGCAGCCCGGCGGCGACGGCGACCGCGATCAGCAGTTCCATCCCGACGACGCCGAACGCGTGGCCGAGGTCGTCGATGGGCACGATCAGGGTGAGCACGGTCAGCGAGTCGTCGTCGAGCAGGAGGAACGAAAGGGCGTGCAGCAGCCCGGTGGCCAGCGCGACCGTGGCGAGCACGACGTGCCCGCCACGCAGGGTCTGGTGGCCGGTGGTGCGCTGGATCCAGCCGGTCGCGGCGAGCACCCCCCAGGCGAGGGCCAGGCACAGGGTGACGTAGGCGACGCGGCCGGAAAAGGTGGCGATCTCCCGGACGCCGCTGTCATGGGGAGAGGGGGTGGGGACCACCGAGAGCAGAGAGAGCGGCATGAAAAGGACCTCCGGGGCAGGGCGTCACTTCTTCGAGGGGTGCCCGAGTTCCTGAGGGGACCCGAACTTGCTGGGGGAACCGAGCAGCCGCACCAGCCAGAAGGTCAGTGCGGCGGTGAGACCGGCGAGTGCGCCACCCAGCGCGAGCCCACCGGCACCGAGGAAGTTGCCGCCGTCGGGCACGACCATGAGGGAGGTCGTCTCGGCGACGCCGGTGCTTTCGAGCAGCGTCATGTGGCGGAGGAAGGTGTCGACCGCGGCCTGGGCGAACGCCCGCACGTCGTCGTCGCGGGTGCTGGCCCGGACCTGGGAGGCGAGGCCGAACAGCGAGCCGTACGC
>NZ_JAYMZS010000257.1:0-1932 GCF_035828755.1 Amycolatopsis sp. H20-H5
CGGTCGGGTAGCCCGGGGCATTTCAGCCCCGGGCTCCCACAGATCCCGGCGTGACAGTCTCCCGTCACCGGGCTCTTATCATTCTGATCACCAGACAGCAGGGGCAGAAGCAGTCCATTTCCAGTGCGCGAACATCCGCGGGAATCGTTGAACGATCCCCTGCCAGCACCGGAAAGCTTTAGTCTTCGCCCGCAGCCGTTTGTACTTGTTGCGGATCCAGCGCATCAAGTAGGCATTGATACGCTGCAGGAGAGGGTACATCGCCGATCGGTTGAACGCGCCATAGTAATTCATCCAACCACGAACGATCGGGTTGATATCCCGCGCCACCTCGACGAAGTCTCGGCCAGTGCGGTTGTGCAGCCGCCAGGACCGCACCACCGCACCGATCTTCTTCAGGGCCAGATTACCGATAGCGGGATTGAACGAGTTGAACTGCTCCCCGTTCTTGTTCCGCGCCCTACGCTGCCGAAAAGTAAACCCCAGAAACGTGAATTCGGCGTGCTCGTACGAGGCACGCCGCTGCCCGTCCTGACAGTACACAATCCGAGTTTTGTCGGGATGCAACCGCAACCCGACCTGCTCCATCCGTTTCGCGATTGCCGCCAGCACCTCACGTGCCCGAGATTCGCTGACGCAGTGCACCACCACGTCGTCCACATAACGCTCGAACGCCACGGCCGGAAACTCCCGGGCCATCCACGCGTCAAACGCATAATGGAGAAACAGATTAGCCAGCACCGGCGACACCGCTGACCCTTGAGGGGTACCCCGGTCTCGCATCAACACACTGCCGTCGGGGTTCTGCACCGGCGCATCCAGCCACCGCTTCACGTACAGGACTACCCACGGCAGATCGGTGTTCGCCTCCACCGCCCTGATGATCAGGTCTCTGGGAACACTGTCGAAGAACTTCTGGATGTCCAAATCGATCACCCAATCGGTTTTCCAACAACGCCGCCGACAGACCCCCACCGCATCCAGCGCGGCTCGCCCGGGACGGTAGCCGTACGAGTCTGGATGGAAGATCGACTCGACCTTCGCCTCCAGCCTGCGTGCCACCACCGTCTGCGCGACCCGGTCGGCCACGGTCG
The DNA here is from genome assembly GCF_035828755.1 of Amycolatopsis sp. H20-H5. Classification (NCBI taxonomy): domain Bacteria; kingdom Bacillati; phylum Actinomycetota; class Actinomycetes; order Pseudonocardiales; family Pseudonocardiaceae; genus Amycolatopsis; species Amycolatopsis sp. H20-H5. The sequence continues at coordinate 1,095 of NZ_JAYMZS010000257.1, forward strand.
GCACCCCTAAAATCCTGGCGCCTCCACCATGCGACTTCGGTATTTCCACCGCCCGCACCGGCGGCGGGAAGTAGCTCCCCGAGGACATTCGGTTCCACACCTGGTAAAGATTATTTTTCAGGTCGGCCTCGAAATCCTCAATGGAGCACCCATCCACCCCTGGTGCACCCTTATTGGCCTTGACTTTCTCCCACGCCTGCACAACCTCCGCTTTCGAGATCTCAAACGACTTGCCTGACAACTTCAGTTCGCTCATGCGACTCCTTCCGAGGCAGCGCCCCGGTTGATCGAACAAACGCACCACGAATGACCTGACCCCTTCGCTCCACCCCCACCGCGTCAAGCAGGAGTTTCATCGCTACTATGAGTCAGTCCGCCTGCGTGCCCGCCACGGTACTCAATCCCCCCGGTTTCAGCCGTAAGGGACACTTCCTCTTCCCACCCTGGCTGGGTGGCAGTTTCGGGTCACGCTCTCTCCTGTTCCATGCGAACGCAGCCTGGCCGGGCTCACGTTGCCTCTATGCCGGACACCACCTGGCCAATAAGCGGGCACCCGCCAGGCTCATCCCGGGATCGGATACACACCCCGGTTTTGATGTCAACCGTTCCTATTTCGACACTTCAAAAGCAGTGACGCACGCCTTCCCGACCCCTACCTGACACATCAAAGTGCGCCTTTTCCCAACTCGCTCACCACGACAGGCTTCAACTAACGCAGCAGTGGGCGGTTTGGAACCGCCCCCCACAGGGAGGTTCCGGAGGGCCTACCTCCATCGTCCGCACAGCACCAGGTCCGAAGCTATACCTACATCAAGCTTCCTTCCTGTTCAGGACACAC
>NZ_JAYMZS010000258.1:0-1932 GCF_035828755.1 Amycolatopsis sp. H20-H5
GTCAGGTCGTCCTCCTCGTTGATGAGGTCGGCGACACCACGGCGCACGATTTCGTGGTCGTCGACCAGAAATACCTTGAGCACGGGCGCGTCGGCGTTCTTTTCCTCGGTCACCACGCCAGCCTACGAGTCCGTGCCCCAGGACCCGTTCGGCCTCGCCGGGGTGCCCAACCACCACTGCTATGCCCAGCGGCTCGCCGCACTGCTGGAGCGGAGCAAGACAGAGCCGCCTCTGGCGGTGTTGTCGGCGCAGGAGGCCTACACCGCGGCCGAGCTGCTGGGCCAGTACGCCCAGCTCGACCCGACCGCCGAGTTGAACCAGCTGGCCGCCACCCTCGCCGCACGCCTCTACGCACGCCTGGGCGCCTGACACCCAGACCGCAGTCCCTGTCACCGGATACATCCACGCCGCTCATCGGCCACCTCGCCGACACCTGGGGCGATAGCCACCCCCCAATCCGGGACCACCACAGGATGGCCGGAGGTATCCCGCGCCGGCCAACGGCGTGCCCTGCGGCGACGGCGTCATCGAGGGGACCTGTTCGCCGCGCGTCTGACCAGCTCACCCGGTCACTCCATAAGGTGAGCTGGACTTCCGCCGCTCGCGCGGGCCGCAGGATCTGTTCCATGCTGATGAGACATCCACTGGGCCGGGAACTCGAGCTCCCGGCGGCGAAGGAGGACACCGGGCATGATCGGGTCACCGCGGCACCATCCCGCGCTGCCGCCCAACGCTGACCGCTGGGACGAGTCGAAGCTCGGCGACACACCGGATGTGGACACCGTGTTGGTGGCACGGACCCGCGCCGGCGATGTGGCGGCGTTCGAAAGCCTGGTGCTACGTCACCTGCGACCGGTGTACCAGCTCGCGCGCCGGACTCTCCCGGCCGGCACCGCGGCGGACGAGATCGTGGTGGACGTGTTCGTGCGCGCCTGGTACAACCTCCAACCCTGTGACCGGACACCGGCCGAGTTCCGGACGTGGATCACGACGGCGACAGTGCAGATGTGCCGAGAGGCGAACACCCGTCAACCGCGAGCACACCCACACCGGTGAGATCCAGGCCAGCCGCGTCAGACGGTTAACAAGTGCGGAACGCATTCCCCCGACAGGGCTGCTCCGTGCCAGTCAAGACAGATCATGGCGTCGTCGTCGGGATGCGGAGTGCTGCGTGCCCGAGAAGTTAAACGACACGTGCGATCGCGCGAAAGCACCACAGACCACACTTCGCGAGGTTCCCGCCGGTGACGATCCAGAGGAGGAGCCATCAAGCTCTAGCACCGGATAGCATCTGGTGTCGGCGCTTGGCGCTGCTCGCGGTGATGTGCCTGGCGTGCGGCGGGGTGGGATTCGTGCTCGGCGCGCACGATCCGTGGGCGAGTGGCACCATCGATGTGGCGGGCGCACTGGGCGGGAGGCTTGTCGAGGGGCTGGACCACCGACGTACTTCTCAGCAGTCGAAGTGAACCCGCCAGCCATCCGCGTTGCGGGCAGGCGACGGTGACGCGCGACGCAGAGCAACCACGCGCCAGGAGAAGGGGCTGATCGGTGGCCGCGCAGCGATGTAGCCCCGGTGGTGGTCGGCTGCCGTCAAAAGTCGCGCTGGCCCTGGCCCTCCTATGGACCGTTCTCTCGGTGGGATCTCTGGCGCTGTTCGACGTCACCGGCTGGTTCGGCTGGCTGGTACGGGTGAGCTGGGCGGCGCTCGCCGTGGGCTACTGGGTCAGCTACGCACGCACACGCCGCACTACCGGCGACCGCTGACTCGGGTTACGCGGCCATGTGCGCTCGGTGCCGAAGGCCATTAGGGCGTGTCCCGTGGATCTTGATCTTTGGATGCGATAGACCGTTTTTGTGCTTGATCGACACGATTTAACCGAGGAGGAGTGGGCCCGGCTGGAACCGTTGCTGCCGGATCAGACTCCGCGGCGG
>NZ_JAYMZS010000259.1:0-1814 GCF_035828755.1 Amycolatopsis sp. H20-H5
CTAGGAGGCTGCTGAATAATCGGCGTGTCTCCTTGAAATGGCATGCTGAGCTGGGAGAATAGTGTCATGCAGGGTGTGGAGCGGGCGGATCGGGAGTTTCTGGACGCGCGAGCACTGGTCGGTCATCTTGTGCCTGAGGGCAGCATCTTCGCGTTCCTGGCCGAGCATCGCCAGGGCGTGTTCCCTGATGGACAGTTCGAGGATCTGTTTCCCTCGGGCAAGGGCCGTCCGTCGATCCCGGCGTCTGTGATGGCATCGATCCTGGTGCTGCAAGTCTTGCATGATCTCTCGGATCGGGAGACCGCTGAGACAGCCCGGTGTGATCTGCGATGGAAGGTCGCGACCGGAATGTCGTTGAATCACAAGGGTTTCGATCCGTCCACGCTGGTGTACTGGCGCAAGCGGCTGGCCAAGTCCGACCGGCCGCATCGAATCAACGAAGCGGTGCGCACGGTCGTGGAAGCGACCGGGATCCTGCGTGGCCGCGGTAAACGTGCGGTGGATTCCACGATCCTGGCCGACGCGGTCGCCACTCAGGACACCATCACCCAGCTGATCTCGGCGATCCGGCGGGTCGGACGGCTGGTGCCCGGTGCTGCCGAGCAGGTCGTGGCGGTGTGCACCGGGCATGACTACTCCACTGCGGGGAAACCCAGGATCGACTGGGACGAGCCCGGCGCTAAAGACAGGCTGGTGTCGGCCCTGGTCAACGACGCGAACGCGGTGCTTGCCGTGTTCGCCGAGGTAGATCAGGACGAGTGGGACGAGCCGGCGTCCTCGGCGCTGGCGCTGCTGGCGTTGGTCGCGGGGCAGGATGTCGAGCCCGCCGAAGGATCCGATGGCACCGATGGGCGGTGGCGGATCGCCCGCAAAGTCGCCCCCGACCGAGTCGTGTCCACTGCGGACCCGGATGCGCGGCATACCCGCAAATCGCCGGAGAACCGGCGGGACGGGTATCGGGCGCACGTGGCGGCGGAACCAGAAACGGGAATCATCACCGACGAAGCGCTCACCAAGGCCGCCGGGACCGAGAACTCCGATCCAGCGGTGGCGGCGAAGTTCCTGGACACCGAAGATGAAACATGCGAGTGGTACGGAGATTCCGCTTATGGCACCGGGGATCTGCGTGGCGCGATCGCCGACGCAGGCAACGAGGCCGTGATCAAACCCATGCCCGTGCGGGCACCCGTCGAGGGCGGATTCACCATCGACGACTTCACCGTCAGCGAGGACCCGCAGACGGTGACCTGCCCGGCCGGGAACACCCGCCCGATCACCCCGGCACGATCGGCGAGCTTCGGCAAACTGTGCCGCGACTGCCCGCTCCGCGCTGCGTGCACCACCTCCAAAACCGGCCGAACCCTAAATCTGCACACCCACGACAGCCTGCTGCGCAGGGCCCGCCGCGACTGGGCCGAGCAGCCTGAAATGCGAGAGAAATACCGCACGTTCCGACCTAACGTGGAACGCGTCATCTCCCAGATCGCCAGCCGCGGCGGCCGCCGCCTCAAACTCCGCTACCGAGGCACCACCAAAAACACCGCCTGGCTCACCCACCGCACCGCCGGACTCAACCTGCGCAACCTCATCGGACGCGGACTCACCCGCACGGCAGGAGTCTGGGTTCTGACAGCCCACACCGCCTGACAGTCACCACACAGGCCGGCTGATCGGCGCCCCCACCGGCATCAACAGCCCTCCAGAGGCCCTCTCACGATCCGGACGGTTCGCGTCACGGCCTTACGCTCACTGTCCGCACCTCGGACGTCTCAGGCAGTCAGCCCCAGAACCACCCATATTCAGCAGCCTCCTAG
>NZ_JAYMZS010000260.1:0-1704 GCF_035828755.1 Amycolatopsis sp. H20-H5
GCGGGGTCGTTTCGGTGGGGCTGGTGGGAGTCGGGCTCGTGGGAGTCGGGCTGGTCGGCGTCGTCTCCGTGGGGCTCGTCGGGGTCGGGCTGGTGGGGCTCGTCTCCGTGGGGCTCGTGGGTGTGGTGGAGGTCGGTGTCGTGGAGGTCGGCGTCGCGGAAGTCGGGGTGGTGCTCGGCGGGGTTGAACTCGGCGAGGTCGTGCCACCGCCCGGCTTGATCTCGAACGTGCCGAGCTGCGTGTTCTGGCCGGGCTTGAGGGTGCAGGCCGAGGTGAACGTGCCGAGGTCGGTCGGCGAGCCGTCGGCCCGCTTCGGCGTCAGCGTCGTGGTGAAGTTCCCCACGGTCACCGCCGCGGTGCCCGGGTTGGGCAGCGCGATCGACGGCGCCGCGCCGGAACTCTTCACGTGGAACGGGCCGGAGGCGGGCACCGGGACCTGCGCGATGGTCAGCGGGAGCTGCAGGTTCAGCGTCTTGTCGACCGGGTACTTCAGCACCGCCGCGGCCTTCGCGGAACCCTCCACAGTGGCCGCGCCGACCAGCGCCAGGCCGTCGGTTCCGTCGGCGGGGACCGTCACGTCCACGGCGAAGGTGATCGCGGGCGTCTTCTGCCCGGCGATCGCGTTGTCCGGCAGGGTGCTGTCGATCTTCACCGTCAAGATCAGCGGGTCGGCCAGAATGGGGAACGGGCACGAATAGTCCAGCGTCAGCGTGACCGGCGCGGCCTGGCTCGCACCGCCACTCACCAGAACCAGCGCTCCCGCGACGGCTACGGCCGCCGTGCCGGCGGCCAGGCCGTGGGCGAGTTTTCTCGACTTCCAGTGAAGTTTCACAGCGATTTCTCCCAGAGGATAAAGCGGGAAACGAAAGGCCCCGGTAAATGGCGGCCACTTTTCGGCAAATTACCGCCGTCGGCACGCGGCGGCAAGGATGGGCGGATTCTTGTCACTTCGGCACGACCGCGGCCCGGTCGAATTGGCATGGCCTTGACGGTGCGAATCGCCGCCGGGCCGCACCGGCCGGTATTTCCTTCCCGTGCGACTCGGCGACGAAACACCGCGGTGACTACTTCCTGGCCAGGTTCACCTCGATGGTGTTGCCCGGCCCCGAAGCGAGACCACTGATGAGCGGGGTGAACAGGCCGCAGTCGGCGAACGACGGCAGCGTGTACTTACCGGTGAGCTTCCCACCCTTGAGCGGGTCGAAGCCGGGAGCGGACGCCAGGTCGACCTGAGCGGGCTTGGCCGTGTGGCAGGCGTGCGAAACGGGTACCGGCAGGCCGAAGATGCGGAGGTCCGAAAGCTGGACGTCGATCTTCGAACTCGCCTTGACCGCACCGGACTGCAGCGTCCCGGAAACGTCGCTCACCGGGTCGAGCCGGACGTCGGCGGTCGCCGGGAGCAGCCCCAGCAGCCGGAACGACAGCTTCGACTTCGGCAGCGACAGCTGGGCGTCGAACTTCCCGGACTGCGCGTCGAGCTTCGCCTTGAGCGTGCCGGGGCCGAGCGGCAGCGTCGCGTTCAGTCCCTTGATCAAGGTCTTGCCGGGGATCGTGTAGGTCACCGAGATGCCACCGCTCGGCGGCGTCGTGGGCGTGGTCGGCTGGGTTGTCGGTGTGGTCGGCTGAGTGGTGGGGGTGGTCGGCTGGGTCGTCGGCGTCGTCGGCTGGGTCGTCGGGGTGGTCGGTTCCGTGGTGGGGGTGGTC
>NZ_JAYMZS010000261.1:0-1696 GCF_035828755.1 Amycolatopsis sp. H20-H5
GGGTGTAGTTCGGCTGGAGTGAGGTGGACTGGTCTGTGACCTGCGGGTTTTCCGGCCCTGATCATGAGGAAGGGCTCCTTCCCGCTACGTTCTTAGGTGCTTACGCCAAGTACGTGGTCAAAGAAGGAGCCCGGTGCCAGCATACGGTGCGCAGAACAGGCCAGGAGCATTCGCCCAGTCTTTCGAGATGTTCGCCTCGATAGTGGCGGAGTTGGAAGGGGTCGGCAGTGATGCCTGGACACACGGGACGCTGGAAGATCATCTGGGGCGGCGTTCGCGGGAGCTGATGCGCCGGCTCTACCAAGACCATCTGGACTTGCGCGCGGCCAATGAACAACACCACGACGACATCATCGGAGCAGATCGGGTGGCACGCACTCGGACCGAACGGGGTCATCAGCGAGTGCTGAGCACGGTGTTCGGGGACGTCACGGTCACCCGCAACGCTTACCGCGCACCGAAAGCAGTGAATCTGTATCCGGCCGATGATGTGCTGAACCTGCCCCACGGCAAGCATTCCGACGGGCTGGCCAAGCTCGCCGTTACCGAGTCGGTCCGTGGTTCGTTCGACACCGCGATCGAGGCGATCACCCGCGCGACCGGCGTGGTACTGGGCAAACCCCAAATCCTCGACCTCGTCGCGCAAGCCGCGGTCGATGTCCCCGGCTTCTACGCCGCCCGCCGTCCCAGTGCGAGTCCGGATACCGATGTGCTGGTCATGACCAACGACGGTAAGGGCATCCGCATGCGCCCCGACGGGCTCCGCGAGACCACCCGCAAAGCCGCTGCCAGCTCCTCGAACAAGCTCGCCACCCGGTTGTCACCCGGAGAGAAATCCGGTCGGAAACGGATGGCGGAACTCGGCGCCGTCTACGACATCACCCCGGTACCCCGCGTCGCCGCCGACATCATCGCCTCACCCACCACCACCACGACCGTGACCAGCACGCCGCGACCTGATAACCGCAAGCGACAAACACGCGGTAAGTGGCTCACCGCGTCGATCACCGATGACATCCCAACCGTCATCGCGACCACCTTCGATGAGGCGACCCGCCGCGACCCCGACCACCGCCGCGTCTGGATCGCGTTGGTGGACGGCAACAACCAGCAAATCCAGGCCATCACAGCCGAAGCCACCCGCCGTGGCAAAACCGTCACCATCGTCATCGACTTCATCCATGTCCTGGAATACCTCTGGACCGCGGCATGGTCGTTCTTCGACAAGGGTGACCCCGACGTCGAAGCGTGGGTCGCCACCCAAGCCACCACAATCCTCAAGGGACGATCCAACGACGTCGCCGCAGGAATCCGACGACGCGCGACCCGTTTCGGGTACTCCACCACCGAACGCAAAGGCGCCGATGACGCCGCGACCTACCTGACCAACAAGAAGCCCTACCTCAACTACGCCACAGCACTGGAATCCGGCTGGCCGATCGCCACCGGCATCATCGAAGGCGCCTGCCGACACCTCGTCAAGGACCGCTTCGACATCACCGGCGCCCGATGGGGCCTCGACGGAGCCCACACCATCCTCACCCTGCGAGCACTCACCATCAACGGCGACCTTGAGGAGTACTGGGCCTACCACCTGCTCAAAGAACATTATCGCCGCCACGAAACCCGCTACACCCACCAGCAAAACGACTACATCCTCGCTGGGTGAGCCCCTCCCTCAAAACGAACCACACCC
>NZ_JAYMZS010000262.1:0-1693 GCF_035828755.1 Amycolatopsis sp. H20-H5
CGGCACCGAGACCGCTCACGACCTGGTGGCGGAGACGTTCCTCGTCGCGCTGAGGCGGCGCGAGGCGTACCGGCCGGAGCTCGGCACCGCCCGTTCGTGGCTCTACGGCATCGCGACGAACCTCCTGCGGCACCACGTCCGCACCGAAACCAGGGCGTTGCACGCGACGGCCCGGCTGGCGGGCGCGGGCGAGACGGTCTCGGCAAGCCATGACGGCCGCGTCGCCGAACAGGTCGACGCACAGGTCAGGGCCGCACAACTGGCCGGGGCGCTCGCGGAACTCAGCGCGGCCGACCGGGACACCCTGCTGCTGGTCTCGTGGGCCGGGCTCGAACCGGCCGAGGCGGCCGAGGCGCTCGGCATCCCGGCCGGGACGGTCCGCTCACGGCTGCACCGGATCAGACGCGGGCTGCGGGCCGGCGCCCCGAAAGTACACACAGGACAGTCCACAAGCGACAGTGAGCACGAGAAGGAGGCGGGAGAACATGTCTGAGGGGAACATCCGGCAGGTCTGGTCCGAAGCCGAACTCGACGACGCGCTGGCCGCGCTGAACAACGACGTCCCCGCCGAAACCGAACTGTCCGAAGCAAGGGCGACGCTGATCCAGGCCGCCACCGACACCACCACCGGACACTGGCTGACCGAGCTCGAGCAGCGGCCCGCGACTCCGAAAAAAGCCGGTCCGTGGCGCTGGGCCGCGGTCGCCGCGGCGGTCGTGATCGTCTCCGGCGGCCTGGTGGTGGCCAGAGAGTTCACCACGCCGGACAATCCCGGCCAGGTGGCCGCGCCCGCGGCCCGCAGTAGCACGGCGAACGACCCGCTGAGCCACTTGAAGGGCGTCGACCTGATTGTCCGCGGCGGCGAGTACCGACTGACAACCGAGACGACGTGGTCGACACTCCACAGCTCGGGCCCCAAAGGCCCGGTTTCGCTGTCCTACGAGACCCAGACCCTGCTCTGGATCCCGGCCGACCCGGCGGGGAACTGGCTGCGACGGACGGCCACCACCGGCAAGGTCCGCTGGCTCCAGGGCAACGCCGCCGCGGCCAGGGCGGCCGACCTCGCCGCCCCCCCGGCCCGCACCGATGAGATCAGTGCCGCGGGCGGGGTGTTCCTCTACACCGACAACCCGGCGCCAGACGACTGGCAGAAGCTGACACCCGAGTTCCTCGCAAGCCTGCCCACCGACCCGGACGCGCTTCTGCCCCGGCTGCAAGTCGAGGCGGCGAAGATGAACAGCGGCAAACCCATGAGCACCGTCGGAAAGATCTTCTTCATGGGCAAGGAGGTGCTGAGTGCGAGCGTGGCGCCCGCCGCGCTGCGGGTCGCCTTCGTCAAGGCGCTCGCGCGCGTCCCTGGTATCGAGCTGGCCGGGGACGGGAGCAAGGAGATCGTGCTCGGCTCCGATCTCGGGGACCAGCGCGAAGAACTGGTCATCGACCCCGCCACCGCCACCCTGATCGGCGCCAGGGGGCTGGCCACCAAGGAGGCGGCTCCGGTGTTCCAAGCCGCCAAGGTGAACTACGAATCCGAGTACACGACCACCGTCGTCCCGATGAACGGGACCGTCCCGATGAACGGGCCAGCCCCGACGGGCGGCCCGGTCCCGACCTCGGAATCTGGCACCCCGCCGCCGACCACGACCACCTCCCGCCCCCTCCCCCCCCCCCCCCCCCCCCCCCCCCCCCCCCC
>NZ_JAYMZS010000263.1:0-1680 GCF_035828755.1 Amycolatopsis sp. H20-H5
GGGAATCGGGTCGCTGGACCGTTGACGTGGCCGGGGGCGTGGTCGAGATCGGTGACGAGTTCGACAACGAGACCGACCGGCATGTCGCGACCATCCTGGCCGAATCGGTGCCCGGCGTGACCCAGGTACATGCGACCTGCCTGCAGACGCCGGAGTGACTGGTACCTTCCGCAGACCTGAAACACGAACGACAGGCCGGTCCTTAACTGCCGGGTTTCCCTTCGAGACAAACAGTCCCTGGCTCGGGCAGGTCCTGTTCGAGGAGGTAGGCGTCGACCGTGGCGCGCATACAGGCGCCGCGCAAGTAGGAGCCGTGGCCGGAGCCGGCGTAGGTCAGCAGCACGGTCTTGTCGGGTGTCTGACGGTGCACGCTGAGTGCCCACTGGTAGCGGGTGACCGTGTCGTGGCGGGAGTTCGTCAGCAAGATCGTCGGCGCACGGTGGTCGACGTGCAGGGGTGCCGGCGGGTTGCTCGGCGGAGTGGGCCACCCGACGCAGCCCAGCCACGCGGCCCGCAGCTCTCGGAGTACCGCAGGTGAGGTGCTGCGGACCGTTCCACGGTCGTGATCCGGCGAAGGTGCGCGAGACGGGAGATCCGCATGTCCTAGTCCGCGCAGAGTACGGCCGTCGGTCCGTATTCGGCGGCGGAGCCATGTCGAGACCGATGTGGAGCGTGGCCGGCCAGTCGGCCAGATTCGCCCATTCGACCCGACCGAGTGCGCCGCAGGCTCGCTGGATGACGTACCACGCCGAAACGGGACCGTCACTTTCGTAGAGTGCACCGCGATACGCCGCGGCGAGCTGCTCTTGCCAGCCGGCAAGCACATCACGGCCATGCAGAGCGCAGGAGGCTGTAGCGGAGCACCAAGAGGCGAACTGGCGGAATGAGTCTTCGACGGCGCTGGCCGCGGTCGCGGCGAACGCGGTCAGCCCCAAACTGTGGTCCATATTGCCGTCGAGCACCATCGCGCGGACCCGGCCGCCGTGCTGTTCGGCGTACTCCTGGCCGAGCAGGTCCCGTACGAGACCCCGCAGTAGCTGATCCGGCGCAGGCCCTAGGCCGCGCGAAGGTCGTCCATGTCGTCGGCGACTGCGCGGGTGCCGACGTGGTCGACCAACGCTCCATTGCGTGCGCGGCAGTCATCGTGGGCGGCCTTGTTCGTGGCGACAAGCCGTTGAAAGCTCGTCTCGTCGTCCGGGACCGCGCCACCGTCGCCAGGCTTGGCGGCGCAGCGGATCGGAGCGCTCGCGCCGGTGCCGCGTGGATCGAACCCCACGACGTCATACCGCGCGGTCACCTCGGCGGGCAGGATGGTGTCCGCGTGCAGGGCGAAGTTCCGGCAGGAGGCACCCGGCCCGCCGGGATTGACGAGGAGCACCCCGATGCGGTGCGCCGGCCGGTGGTGTCGGGTCCCGCGCTTGCGGCTGTCGGGGCAAGCGCGGGACCAGTAACGCCGCTGCTGCTCGACGGCACCATTTGCCTCGACGAGGCGATCCCGGGAACCGACATCCCTAAGCATGTGGCCAGAAGTGTTGTCCGTAATTGTTGGGTAGCCAGGGTGCGGCTGTGGTGAGCATCTGGGTGGTGGTCCGGTGTTGAAAGTGGGCGTGGGTTTGGCGGATGCGGTCGGCCATGGTGGCGGGTGCGGTGTTGGCGATGTGGTGTTTGAGGCCGGCCCAG
>NZ_JAYMZS010000264.1:0-1647 GCF_035828755.1 Amycolatopsis sp. H20-H5
CAATGCCACGTAGCCTAAGTTGATCAAGTTGTTGACCTGGCAGTTCTCGAGTGGTGCGGCGTGGTGTGATCGTTTCGGGTCGTGTGGCCGGCACGGTCGCCGATCATGGGCGAGGGTGTGATGGTGCGACCGGATCAGGTATCGCTGGGCATGCTGGTCGCGGCGGTCCCACGGGACGCGGTGGACGAGGCGGTCGCGGTGTGCGGAGTTCGGGAGAAACGCTCGGACGGCACACTGCCCGCGCACGTGATCACGTATCTGACGTTGGCGTTGTGCTTGTTCCCCGACGACGATTACACCGAGGTCGCGACCAAGGTCACCGGGTCGCTGGACCGGTGGGGCTGCTGGAACGCGGCCTGGACGGTCCCGACCACCTCGGCGATCACCCAGGCCCGCAAACGTCTGGGCCCCAAGGTGTTCCCGGAACTGTTCGAACGCTGCTGCGGCCCGGTAGCGGGCAGTGCCGGTCCGGCCGCGCCGGCGGTGGCGTTGGGTACCGCCCGCGGGTCGTTCCTGCGCCGGTGGCGGCTGCTCGCGATCGACGGGTTCGAACTGGATCTGCCCGACAGCAAGGAGAACGCGGCCGAGTTCGGCTACGCCGGTTCGGGGGACAACCGGTCGGCGTTCCCGAAAGCGCGGGTGGTCGCGCTGGCCGAGTGCGGCACCCACGCGTTCGTCGCGGCCGAGGTGGACGCGTATTCGGTCGGGGAGAAGACCCTCGCGCAACGCCTGTATCCCCGGCTGCGCGCCGACGAGTTGCTCACCGCCGACCGCGGGTTCTACTCCTGGCAGGGTTGGGACACCGCCGCCGCGACCGGTGCGGCACTGTTATGGCGGGCCCCGACCCAACTCGACCTGCCCGTGGTGGCGGTGCTCGCAGACGGGACCTACCTCAGCGTGCTGATCAAGCCCACGATCCGGGGCGCGCGGCGTGCCCGGATCCTGGCCGCCGTCCGTGACGGTGCCGATCCGGCCGACCTCGCCGACGGCCTCGACGAGAGGGGATGGCCCGTCGCGCATCGGGTTCGGGTGATCGAGTACGAGGTCCCCGACCGGGTCGGGAACGGCAGCGGCGAGCTGATCGTGCTGCTGTCCACGATCACCGACCTGCACGGGGACGACGGGGCCCGAGCCGACGAACTGGCCGCCGCCTACCACCAACGTTGGGAGGAGGAGACCGCGAACGACCAGCTCAAGACCCATCTACGCGGGCCGGGGAGGGTACTGCGGTCACGGCTGCCCGATCTGGTCCGTCAGGAGATCTGGGCCTACCTGATCGTGCACCACGCCATCAGCGATCTGACCGCCCGCGCCTCCGCCGCCGCCGATCTCGACCCGGACTCGATCTCCTTCGCCAAGACGTTGCGTCTGATCCGCCGTTCCGCCACCGGGACAGCGGACATTTCCCCCTCGGGACTGGGCTGAGCGACTCGCCGTCCATCTGGAACGGATCGCTGCCCTGCTCATCCCGCCCCGGCGTGAGCGGACCTGCCCACGCAAGATCAAACGGGCCCGGCACAACAGCTACCAGGTCAAGAAACACAACGAGCCGGCCAGTATCCGCCATCAGAACCCGGCCACGATCACGATCCGCAGGCTGACACCCAGACCAGCAGCATGATCAAATTAGGCTACGTGGCATTGGGT
>NZ_JAYMZS010000265.1:0-1631 GCF_035828755.1 Amycolatopsis sp. H20-H5
CGGCACCCAGTTCCTCGACGTGCGGACGCTGATCGGCACCAGCCCGGTGCCGTTGCAGCCCGGCGCCGCCGCGTCCTACCGCGCGTTGCACGGCTGAGCTGTCCGCCCCTCAGCCGCGAAGGTCCCTGAAGGCCACCATGACGGCGTTAAACGCCGTCATGGTGGCCTTCAGGGACCATTGACAACGGGGCCGGGGAGGCTGTGGTGGGATGAAGCGCCGTCGTGGTGTGCACGCGGGCCCTGTGAACGAAAGACGACCGACACCTTGTTCCGCATGCTGTTCTTCCAGCCCGAGATCCCGCCCAACACCGGCAACGCCATCCGGCTGGCCGCGAACACCGGCTGCGAGCTGCACCTGGTGGAGCCGCTCGGGTTCGCCTTGGAGGACAAGCAGCTGCGCCGGGCCGGGCTCGACTATCACGACCTCGCCAGGGTCCACGTCCACCAGGATCTCGAAGCGGCGTGGCTGGCCCTGCTCCCAGCGAAGGTCTACGCCTTCAGCTCCTCGGCGACACGGCGGCACACCGACGTCTCCTACCAGCCCGGCGACGTGCTTCTGTTCGGCCCGGAGTCGTCCGGCCTGCCCGCCGAGGTCCAGCACGCGCCGCAGGTGACCGACCGGATCCGGGTGCCCATGCTGCCCACCAGCCGCTCGCTGAACCTGGCGAACACCGCCTCGATCGCCATCTACGAAGCCTGGCGCCAGCACGACTTCGCCGTCTAAGCATGTGGCCAGAAGTTGTGGCTGTAACCCACACGCGAACCCCTTGTGAACGTGAAGAAACCTCGTCGGGTTGGATCGAGTTACCACACCAGACCGACCCGACGAGGCCACAACAAGTATGCGCCCAGCGCACATCTACGCCACCCTGACCCCAGCACAGCACCACGACCTGATCACCGCCCTGCACGGACGGTGGCGGATCGCCGCCCGCATCGTCATGATCGTGTTGTCCGCATCCGGGATGAGCGCACCCGAGATCGCCGAACTACTGCACTACAACCCCGTCACCGTACGACGATGGATAAACCGGCACACCCACCACGGCATCGACGCCTTACCCGACCAGCCACGTAGCGGCCGGCCCCGCCTGGGCAGCCCCCGCCTCGGGCACCGCATCCGCACCCTGCTGGACACCCCGAAAGCCTGGACCACCAGCAGGGTCTGGCGAGCGGCCGGACGACCCGAGATGAGCCTGCGTACCTTCCACCGGCGGCTGCGTGAACAGGCCCGCTGGTGCCGTCCTCGCCTCATCGCCAAAGGCGACCCCGACCACGACACGATCTGCGCCGACATCCGCGACCGCATCACCGCCTTACCAGCGGGATCAGTCGTCCTGGCCGAAGACGAAACCCACATCGACCTACTGCCCAGACTGCGGTCCTGCTGGATGCCCACCGGGCTACGCCACCAGATCCTCACCCCCGGCTCCAACAAACGCCGCACCGTGCACGGAGCAGTCAACCTCGCCACCGGCGCCTGGCACCACCACGTCTCGGTCAAGAACGTGTCCGTGGTGTTCTGCTACTTCCTCCAACTGCTGCTCGACGCCTACCCCGACGCACCGGTCGTGGCTGTCATCAGCGACAACGGATCCACCCACGACAGCGGCATCACCCAGCGGTGGCTG
>NZ_JAYMZS010000266.1:0-1607 GCF_035828755.1 Amycolatopsis sp. H20-H5
GACCTGCAACAATCGGGTGTGTTGAGGACCTGATCAGTGCGGATCGGAAGGACACTTTCAGTGAAATTGTCCCACAACTGGCGGCGCGGCGCCGCCACGTTCGATGACGAGAACCTCGTGTCGTGCGCAGGGCTGGTACCAGTGATGGAACTGGCCACCCAGACAGGCCTGACCGATCTACTCGAACAACGCGTGATGTTCCGATCCGAACGAATCCGATCAGGAGCAGCCAACCCAGCACCGAAACTCGCCGCGATCATCGCGGGCATGGCCGCGGGAGCCGACAGCATCGACGACCTCGACGTGATCCGCGCCGGTGGCATGAAAAAACTGTTCGACGGTGTCCGCGCACCGACCACGATAGGAATCTTGCTGCGGGAGTTCACCCACGGCCATACCCGGCAACTGTCCTCGGTGCTGCGCGGGCATCTGCTGGCACTGGCGACGCGGACCGACCTGCTCGACGGGATCGCCGAGCAGACGTTCGTCGACATCGACTCACTGCTACGACCAGTCTACGGCCACGCCAAACAAGGCGCGTCGTTCGGGCACGCGAAGATCGCGAACAAACAACTACTGCGCAAGGGTTTGTCTCCACTGGTCACCACAATCTCCACCCGCACCGCCGCCCCGGTCGTGGCCGGGATCCGGCTACGCGCGGGCAAAGCCGGCTCCGGCAAAGGCGCGGCCAGCATGATCACCGAAGCCATCAACGCCGCGAAAGCCGCCGGCGCACGCGACATCATGTGCCGAGGCGATTCCGCATTCGGCCACGGCAAAACCATCACCGCGGTAGTCAACGCCGGTGCACGGTTCTCCTTCGTGCTGACCAAAACCCCGTCGGTGCTGCGCGCGATCACCACCATCGCCGAGAACGCGTGGACGCCCGTGGACTACCCCGGAGCGGTCCTTGACCCCGACACCGGCGAGTTGATCTCCGATGCCGAGGTCGCCGAAGTCGGCTACACCGCGTTCGCCGGCACGAAAAACGAGATCACCGCCCGGCTCATCGTCCGGCGGGTCCGTGACCGCAACCACCCCGACGAACTGTTCCCGGTCTGGCGGTATCACCCGTTCTTCACCAACTCCACCGAACCGGTCACCGACGCCGACCTCACCCACCGCCGCCACGCGATCATCGAATCGGTGTTCGCGGACCTCATCGACGGACCTCTGGCGCACCTGCCCTCCGGGATCTTCGCCGCGAACGCCGCCTGGGCGATACTGGCCGCGATCACCCATAATCTGCTGCGCGCAGCGGGGACCCTCATCGACCATGCCCACGCCGTCGCCCGCGGGGCGACCCTGCGCCGCCATGTGGTTACCGTTCCCGCCCGCATCGCCAGACCCCAGGGAAAACGAACCCTGCATCTGCCGGCCCACTGGCCCCGAGCGCAACTATGGACAACCTTGTGGGACAACGTTTTCATCGATCATGACCGACAAGTGCAAGCCTGACCCACCACTCATCCGGTCCCACCAGACCCAACCAGGACACAACAGTGGACAAGCTGGGAACGCCAGCAAGTCAACCACGCCCGCAACCAGCCGACCAGCACAAAACCCACCCCAAGATCACCCCACCAGCCAATCCACGGATCCAGGCT
>NZ_JAYMZS010000267.1:0-1562 GCF_035828755.1 Amycolatopsis sp. H20-H5
AGCTTGTTGTTTAACCTGTTTGGTTCGTTGCGTTTGTGGCTCTTGTGTCCGTTTTGGGGTTCTTTCCGACGTGGCATACGACAGCGCGGTGGGTGTTTCGTGAGCCTGGTGGGCGGCCTGGGCCTGGCCTGGTGGGTTTCGGTGCGCTGGCGGGTGAGCTGGTTGCCGGTCGGATGTTGCGAAATCCCCGGCGGACCCGGGCCGGTGTCAGCCGACCTGGGCGCGCGGGTGCTCGTTCCCAGGGGCGGCGCAGGTCTTCGACGAGATGGCGCGCCAGCCGAAGCTGGGTGTAGGCGGCGATGATCAGCCAGGTCCAGCGGTCAGCGGCCTGCGGGTCACGCAGCCGCGGCCGGGTCCAGCCCAGGGTTTGTTTGAGGAAACGGAACGTGTGCTCAAGATCGAAACGGCGCAGGAACATCCGCCACAGCTGATCCGTTGTCGTGGCGTCGGCGTCGATGCCGGAGTACCACAGCCACAACGGTTTCGGTGCACCGTCGCCGGGCAGGTGCTCGACCTGCAGCCGGATCACCGTGCCCTCCATGACCGGCACGTCACCCTCGTGGTCGGCCCAGACACCACGATGGGTCAGCCTCGGGTGCAGCCGATCCCACGACCTGGCTACCGCGGTGCCGTATCTGCTGGTTTCGGTGGTCGTGGCCTGATCGGGCTCAGGCCACGACCGGGGGTCTGTGAACGCGAACTCGGGCCCGTGACGCTGGGGACGGCCGAGGGTTCCGGCGGCCCGAGGTGGCGCCGGAAACGCCATCACCCGGTCCGACCGCAGCCGCACCAGCACCGTGACCGGGAGGTCCGCCAGCAGAAACGCGAGACGAGGGCCGTCGTAGCCGGTGTCACCGACGATCCAGATCTGCGGGTCGCCCTCGCGCCAGTGCCCGGCCGCGATGAGCCCTTCGACGACTGTGCGCAGCTGGGCGGCGGCGATGGCGGTGTCCTCGTCGTCGGGTCCCAGCCGCTGGGCATCCAGGATCGCCGTCCACGACGTGCGACCCGGCTCCAACGCCACAACAAACGAGTAGGGCCACCCGGGAATCATCTGGGCGTGGCCCTTGCCGCGGGCATAGGTGTGACAGAACAGCCGCTCCGGACTGATGTTCGCGTCGGGCCGTAGCCAGTGGCTGACATCGACAGCCAGCGTGATCCGACCGTCGTCACCACGTGGAATCGACTGGCGGGCAACAACATTGCGGAACCGGCCGATATCGATCCGCCCCTGATTCACGCCGTCATACAGCGCGCCGTGACCACGCCGATGCTCCGCGGTCAGGGACAACTCCACCAGCGACGTGACCGGTCCTCCCGAACACAACACGGCGTCGCTCAACTCGAACAACGCGTCCGCACGCGCGGTCAAGCACCGGTAGAACTCCTCACGAAACCGGGACAGGTCCCCGAGCGCGCCGGCTGCGCCGGCGTCGTGCACACTGATCAACTGAGGCCCTTGGTCGATCTTCCGTCTGTAGCAAGAAGGAATGATCAACCAAGGGCCTCACCCATGACCAACCGGGGCCCCCACCAGACACCACCTGGTTAAACAACAAGCT
>NZ_JAYMZS010000268.1:0-1559 GCF_035828755.1 Amycolatopsis sp. H20-H5
AGCTTGTTGTTTAACCTGTTTGGGTCGTTGCGGCGGTGACCTTGGTGTCGGTTTTGGTGGTCTTTCCGACGTGGCATACGACGGCGCGGTGCTTGTTTCGTGAGCCTGGTGGGCGGCCTGGACCTGGCCTGGTGGGTTTCGGTGCGCTGGCGGGTGAACTGGTTGCCGGTCCGATGTTGCGAAACCCCCGGCGGACCCGGGCCGGTGTCAGCCGGCCAGGGGCCGCCGGGGCCCGTTCCCAGGGGCGGCGCAGGTCTTCGACGAGATACCGCACCAGTCGAAGCTGGGTGTAAGCGGCGATGATCAGCCAGGTCCAGCGGTCAGCCGCTTGCGGGTCACGCAACCGTGGCCGGGTCCAGCCCAGGGTTTGCTTGAGGAACCGAAAAGTGTGCTCAAGATCGAAACGGCGCAGGAACATCTGCCACAACATATTCACCGTCGCGGCGTCGGCTCCGGTAGCGGAGTACCACAGCCACAACGGTTTCGGTGCTCCGTCGCCGGGGAGATGATCGACCTGCAGCCGGATCACCGTGCCCTCCATGACCGGCACGTCACCCTCGTGGTCGGCCCAGACACCACGATGGGTCAGCCTCGGGTGCAGCCGATCCCACGACCTGGCCACCGCGGTGCCGTATCTGGTGGTGTCGATGGTCGTGGTCTGATCGGGTGCAGGCCACGACCCTGGGTCCTTGAACGCGAACTCGGGCCCGTGACGGTGGGGCCGGCCGACGGTCTCCGCCGTCCGAGGTGGCGCCGGAAACGCCATCACCCGGTCCGACCGCAGCCGGACCAGCACCTCGACCGGGAGGTCCGCCAGCAGAAATGCCAGACGTGGGCCGTCGTAGCCGGTGTCCCCGACGATCCAGATCGCGGGATCGCCTTCCTGCCACTGACCAGCGGCGATCAGCCGTTCCACCACACCACGCAGTTGCGCGGCGGCGACCGGGGTGTTCTCGTCGTCGGGACCCAGACGCCGGGCGTCGAGAATCGCCGTCCACGATGTGCGGCCCGGTTCCAGCGCCGCGACCACCGAGTAAGGCCATCCCGGGATCATCTGCGCTTGACCTTTGCCGCGTGCATAGGTGTGACAGAACAGCCGATCCGGGCTGGTGCCCGCGTCCGGACGCAACCAGTTGCTGACATCGATAGCCAACACGATCCGGCCATCAGCACACCGCGGGATCGGTTGCACAGCAACAACATCACGAAAACGGTCATCATCGATCCGGCCCTCGTTGACACTGTCGTAGAGAGCACCATGGCCACGCCGGTGCTCCACCACCAAGGACAGCTCCGGCAGCGACACCACTGGCCCGTCGGCGCACAACACCGCGTCGCACAGCTCGAACAGCGTGTCCGCCCGCGCCGTCAAACAGTCGTAGAACTCCTGCCGGAAACCCGCCAACTCCCCGGCCGCGCCAACAGGAACAACATCATGCACACTGATCACGCAGCCCTTGGTTGGATCATCTTCCGTCGCAAGAAGCATGATCAACCAAGGGCTGCTTCCATGATCAACTGGGGTCGCCACACTAACCGCCGAGGTTAAACAACAAGCT
>NZ_JAYMZS010000269.1:0-1533 GCF_035828755.1 Amycolatopsis sp. H20-H5
GTACCTATTCAGCTGGGGGTGAGTGCTGGTGGTAGCCAGGCGCCGGTGGTGAACAGTTCCCGGAGTGCGTGGAGTTTGTCGATGCCCCATTTGGTGGCGGTGTCCAGATAGGACTGAACGACAGCGAAGTCGATGAGCCCGGTGAGGGTGCGCCAGGTTCCACCTGAGGTGCGTTGCTGGATTTTGACCGGTCGGACGGCTCTTTCCGCCATATTGTTCGAAAACGGGACAGTCAGGTCGGTCGCGAACCGCAGGATCATGTCCTCGAACCGGCGGAACCGGCCGATCAGGGTGAGGGCCTCGGTGGGGAGTTGCCCACAAAGGTCCCGGTTGTCGTCGTCGCCTCGCGCCAGCGCCCCGAGGTAATGATTGCGGATCCTGGCCAGGGTAGCCGCGTCGAGAGCCTCGGCGTTGTTGTCCCGGGCCGCCCTTGCCGCGTGATGGGCTTCGAGAAGGGTGTCGGCCATCGCCGACGCCCACAGCTGCCCGACAGGATCGGCATCAGAGATCGACCGCAGGTCGCGCAGCAGGTGAGCTCCGCACCAGGCGTGCACCGCGCCGGTGAGGTGCTCATAACCGGCGTAGCCGTCACGGACCAGGACCCCGGTGAACGCCGGCAGCACACCACCGGCGTCGATATCGCCTTTGGTGCGGCCACCGACGTGCAGCAGCGTGAGGTACTCGGTGCACGCGACATGCACATACGACAGTGCCCCGGCGGCACGCCCGGTGGTCTCATCCGCATGCAGCACCGGCGCGCCGATCAGCAAGTCCCGCACGTGCGGGAGGAACGTCTTCTCCAGTTTGCGGGCCGCGCGGCCACGGACACCGGCGAGGAACCCGGTCGACACATCCACCCCGGCCAGCGCTTCGAGCAACTGCCGAGACCGCCCGATCGGGAGGTAATGCCCACACGTCAGCAATGCCGCGCGGGCCAGGGTCTCCGGACCGATCCGCACCGGCGACCCCGCCGTAGCCACCACATCGCCGTGAACGTCACCGGCATCCCACGCCGGTGTGTTCACGGTGCCGCAGCACACACAGGTTTTCGACACCCGCTGGTACTCGGTCACCACCGGCGGCGGCACCGGTGACGCATCCACCACCTGCCGCCGCTCCCGGCCACTCTCGGGCGCACCAGCCAGCGACACATCACACCCCCGGCACCGCTCCGGAGAAATCACGACCATCTCGTCGGGATCATCGATCAGGCTCCGCGACGACGACGACATACCCGGTTGCTTCCCCGGCTTGAGCCCCGAGCGGCTCCGCGACGACCGCTTCTTCGCGGGCTTCTTGCCCCACGGCGCATCCGAGGACGGCGGACGAGACGAATTCGACGAATCCTGCCCCAGCTGACGTTCCAACTCCGCAATTCGCTGATCCCGTTGCGCCAGCGCGGATTCCAACTCCTGAACACGGGCGAGCAACTGCTCGACCATCGCCTCCAACACCCCAGGAACCGCCACACCAAGATCATCCCAGGTGGGACTCAACCCACCGACATCGGCCACCAGCCAGCTGAACAGCTAC
>NZ_JAYMZS010000270.1:0-1530 GCF_035828755.1 Amycolatopsis sp. H20-H5
TCATGGTGGCCTAATGGGGTTTGTTCGGGTCGGGTTCGTAGGCTTGGGCGTGGTGGCTGGTGGTGGGTGAGCACTCGTGTGGCCAGGGTTTTGTGAGACCTTCCTGAAGACCGTGCCCTCACCGTCCAGCGGGAGATCTGTGAGCACTGAAGGGATGTCGTGCCCGCCAGTTCGGCGTGAGCACTCGACCATTAGGCCGTGACCTTTCTCCCGCGAGCTGTCGGACACTGTAGGCAGGTTTATGTTGGGAGGTAACGGAAATCGTGTTGTTCGTGGGTGATGACTGGGCGTCTGATCATCATGATGTGGAGATCCAGGACCCCGCTGGGCGAAGGCTGGAGAAAACCCGTTTGCCGGAGGGCGCGGCAGGGCTGGCCCGGTTGCACGCGCTGATCGGGCGGCATCTGGACGCCGATGCCGAGCCCGGGCAGGTGCTCATCGGTATCGAGACCGACCGGGGTCCGTGGGTCGCGGCGTTGATCGCGGCGGGTTACCGGGTGTATGCGGTCAACCCCCGGCAAGCGGCGAGGTACCGGGAACGGCTGGGCACCTCCGGGGCGAAAAGCGACGCCGCGGACGCGCACACCCTGGCGGACATGGTCCGTAAAGACGCCCACCAGTTGCGTGCGGTGGCCGGGGACAGTGAACTCGCCGACGGTGTGCAGCAGCTGACCCGGGCGCATCAGGCACTGATCTGGGAACGCACCCGCCACACCCTGCGGTTGCGGGCGGCGCTGCGGGACTTCTTCCCCGCCGCGCTGGAGGCCTTCACCGACCTCGACGCCCCCGAGGCACTGGACCTGCTGGGCAAAGCCCCCGACCCCGACCGCGCCGCCCGGTTGTCCCGCTCGCAGATCGCCGCGGCACTCACCCGAGCCCGCCGTCGTGACATCGACGGCAAAACCACCGCGATCCAGGCCGCACTGCGCGCCGAGCAGCTGACCCGCGGACCGGTGTTCACCGCCGCGTCGGCGGCGATCGTACGGTCGCTGATCTCGGTGATCATCACCCTGACCCACGAGATCGCGCAGCTGGACACCGAGGTGGCAGCACATTTTGGCCAGCACCCTGACACCGAGATCTACCGGTCCCAGCCCGGACTGGGACCCATCACCGGTGCCAGGGTGCTGGCCGAGTTCGGCGACGACCCCGACCGCTACCGCAGCGCGAAAGCACGCAAAAACTACGCCGCGACCAGCCCCCTCACCATCGCATCAGGCCGCAGCGAGATCCACCGGGCCAGATACGTCCACAACGACCGCCTCCGCGACGCACTGAGCCGCCAAGCCCAATCAGCACTGCGAGCCTCCCCCGGAGCACGCGCCTACTACGACACCCAACGAGCCCGCGGCGCCGGCCACCAAGCAGCACTACGCCAACTCGCCAACCGACTCGCCGGCATCCTGCACGGCTGCCTCAAAACCCACACCCACTACAACGAAAACACAGCCTGGGCACACCACACCACCACACAAACCAGACAAAACACCACCGCCGCTTGACAAACAAAACCCAGGGATGTCTTCAGGG
>NZ_JAYMZS010000271.1:0-1526 GCF_035828755.1 Amycolatopsis sp. H20-H5
GATGAGGTCCGTCTGAGATGATCTTGTGGTGTCGGATCCTGCTTCGCTCGCAGCGCTGGTCGAGCAGTTGCTCGCGCGTGTGACCGAGTTGGAATCTACGCTGGCACAGCGGGATCTGGTGATCGCCGGGCAGGCGGAGCGGATCGCTGAGCTGGAGCGGCGACTGTCGGGTGATTCGTCGAATTCGTCTCGCCCGCCGTCCTCGGATGCGCCGTGGGACAAGAAGCCCGCGAAGAAGCGGTCGTCGCGGAGCCAGTCAGGGCGGAAGCCGGGTAAGCAGCCAGGTACGTCATCGTCGTCGCGGAGCCTGAGTGACGATCCCGACGATACGTTCGTGATCATCCCGCCCCGGTGTGACGGGTGTGATGCGTCGCTAGCCGGTGCGCCCGAAAGCGGTCGGGAGCGGCGTCAGGTGGTGGATGTGGCACCGGTAGCGCCACCGGTGGTGACTGAGTACCAGCGGGTGTCGAAGATCTGCGTGTGTTGCGGTGTGGTGAGCACACCGGACTGGGACGCGGAGATCATCGGTGATGATCACGCAGACGTGGTGGCTTCCCCCGGATCGCCGGTGCGGCTCGGCCCGGAAACCCTGGCCCGCGCGGCATTGCTGACATGCGGGCATTACCTGCCGGTCGGACGGTCACGTCAGCTGCTTGAGGCGTTGACCGGGATCGAGGTGTCGGCTGGGTTCCTCGCCGGTGTCCGTGGCCGTGCGGCCCGCAAACTGGAGAAGAAGTTCCTGCCGTATCTGCGTGACCTACTCACCAGCGCACCGGTGCTGCACGCTGATGAGACCACCGGCCGTACTGCCGGGACACCGTCCTACGTGCATGTCGCGTGCACCGAGTATCTGACGTTGCTGCACGTCGGTGGCCGTACCAAGGAGGACATCGACGCCGGTGGGGTACTGCCGGCGTTCACCGGTGTCCTGGTCCGTGACGGCTACGCCGGCTACGAGCACCTCACCGGCGCGGTGCACGCCTGGTGTGGGGCTCACCTGCTGCGGGATTTACGGTCGATCTCCGACGGGGACCCGGACGGGCAACTGTGGGCGCTGGCGATGGCTGACACGCTCCTGGCGGCCCAGCACGCCGCCCGAGTGGCCCGTGACACTGGCGCGGACACGCTTGACCCGGTCACCCTGGCCAGGATCCGCAACCACTACCTCGGTGCTTTGGCTCGAGGGCGCGACGACAACCAGAACAGTCGCGGGCAACTCGCCACCGAAGCACGAACGCTGATCGGCCGGTTCCGGCGGTTCGAGGACATGATCCTGAGGTTCGCCACCGACCTGACCGTCCCGTTTACCAACAACATGGCGGAAAGAGCCGTCCGACCAGTCAAAATCCAGCAACGCACCTCCGGTGGCACCTGGCGCACCCTCACCGGACTGATTGACTTCGCGGTCGTCCAGTCCTATCTGGACACCGCACACAAGTGGGGACTGGACAAGCTCGACGCGCTCCACCAACTCTTCACCACCGGCGCCTGGCTACCACCAGCACTCACCCCAGCTGAATAGCTAC
>NZ_JAYMZS010000272.1:0-1495 GCF_035828755.1 Amycolatopsis sp. H20-H5
CCCCCCTGCAACGGGCGTTGAACGCCCGTGGGTACGTCGTCGCCTCCCTCGACTACCGGCTGGCCCCGGCCGCGCCGTGGCCGGCGCAGCTCACCGACGCCAAATGCGCCGTCCGCTTCCTCCGGGCCCACGCCGCCGCGCTGCGCATCGACCCCGCGCGGATCGGGGTCTGGGGCAGCAGCGCCGGTGGGCAGCTCGCCGCTCTGCTCGGCACCGCGGGCCCGGCGGCCGGATTCGACGTCGGCCAGTATCTCGAGCAGCCCAGCGCCGTGCGCGCCGTCGTCGACATGTTCGGCCCCACGGACCTCGCCCGCCTCGACGGCGCCGACCCCTTCACCCGCGTCGTCGTCCGCCTGGGACTGGGTGCCTCCCCGGCCACCCGCCGCACCGCCAGCCCGGTCACCTATCTCGCGCCCGGCGCGCCGCCTTTCCTTATCCTGCAAGGAGAAGACTTCGTCCGGCCGCAGTCCGCCGCGTTCGCCGAGCGGCTCCGAGTCGCGGGCGTCCCGGTCACCTACATTCCCGTGCAGGGCACCGGCCACACGCTCGACACGCCCACCCAGCGCCCCGCGCCCGAGCAGCTGACGGGCAGCGTCGTCTCGTTCTTCGACCAGACCCTGCGCTGAGCCGGTCCGCACTATTGTGGACGGTCAGGTGCTTTGGCTTCGGGCTCGTCGAGGTCGTCACCGCGGGCCAGCGTGCGCAGTGAGGAGAAGAAAGCTGGTGTCGCGCATGTGCATCAGCTGCCAGGCGCGGCCGATGCCGAACGCGAGATCGGCGATCACCACGTAGTCGAGGGTCCGGATCGCCTGCAGATCGCCTTCGTCGGCGACGAGCGCGATCCCGGCGTACAGCTCGAACCCGGCGATGGTCAGCAGGGTGACCACCAGCCTGAGTGAGCTCCAGTGCCCCAGCCCGCGACGCGCCGCGGTGGCGATCGACCGGGCGCTCGCCGCGGCGAACACGAGCAGGCTCGCGCACATGCCCATCGCCCACCAGCCCAGGCTGACCCCGGGGCACCAGCGCGGCGAGGGACAGCACCAGCGCGTTGGCGAACACCAGCAAGGCCGCCGACGCCCGGGAGTGGTACTCCGCGTGCGTCGTCGCTTGCCGGGCCCGCTCGGGGAAGAGGGAAACGGCCACGAACAGCAGGCCGATCAAAGCTCCGCTCGCCCCGGCGACAGCGACAAAGAACTCGCGGTATTCCTCAGGAGGCATCCGGAAACTGATGTCATGTCGTCCAGTTTGGTGCCTGGGGCCGCGTGACTGACGGGGACTTTCACACGGTTTGTTCTGGTGAAGGGGACTCTTGCGAGGTTGAGTCGAGGGTAGGTCCCCTTCGGTCGCTACCCCAGGCTTGCCGTGTGCCCCTGAAGGCCACCATGACGGCGTCTAACGCCGTCATGGTGGCCTAATGGGGTTTGTTCGGGTCGGGTTCGTAGGCTTGGGCGTGGTGGCTGGTGGTGGGTGAGCACTCGTGTGGCCAGGGTTTTGT
>NZ_JAYMZS010000273.1:0-1474 GCF_035828755.1 Amycolatopsis sp. H20-H5
GTCGCCGTCGGGGTCGGCGTCCGCGAACAGGAAGGGATCGGCGCCACGGAAGGAGAACACGGACTGGTCCTGGTCACCCGCGACGACGAACTCGCCCGCGGTGTGCCCGAGCAGGCGGATGAGCTGCGTCTGCAGCGGGTCGAGGTGCTGGGCGTCGTCGACGAACAAGTGCCGAACGCGTGCCTGCTCGCGGGAGCGCAGCTCGGGGTCGTCCTCCAGCGCCAGCAACGCCGAGGTGACCAGCTCGGCGGCGTCCAACGCGGGCGCACTCGCTACGCCGAGCGCGTTGCCCCCGGCGCCCTGCAGGACCGTCACCTCTTCGTACTGGCTCCAGAAGCGCCCGGCGGCGACCCATTCGTCCCGTTTGCGACGCTCGCCGAGCCGGATCAGGTCCTCCGGGCCGAGACCGCGCTCGGCCGCGCGAAGCAGCAGGTCACGCAGCTCCTCGGCGAACCCGGGCACGATCAGCGCGGGCTTCAGCGCGGCCGGCCAGCCGGGCGCCCCGACAGCGAGGTCCCCCGCCAGGAGCTCGCGGACCACGACGTCCTGCTCGGCCCCGGCCAGCAGACGCGGCGCGGGCAGCTCGTCGGCCTTGGCCTGCAGCCGCAGCACCGAGTACGCGTATGAGTGCACCGTGCGAACGAGGGGCTCACGGACAGTACGCGGGAGGGGCGCGTTGTCCGGGTCGCCGGTGAGGGCGCGGGTGATGTCGGCACGCAGCGTGTCTGCGGCTTTGCGGGACGTGGTGAGGATCAGGACGCTCTCGGGGTCCGCGCCGTCCGCGATACGCCGCGCGGCGGCCGACGCCAGCAACGCCGTCTTGCCGGTCCCTGGCCCGCCGAGGACGCGCAGGAAGCCGCCCGGCGAGGCCAGGACGCGGCGCGCACCGGCGTCCCAGTCGAACGAGCGCGTGCCGGTGAACGGCGCGCGCACGAGCCGCGCGTCCGCCGCTGCCGCCGTTCTCCGCGCGTTCACGTCTGCGATGGAACCACGCCCGGCCGACACTACGACGCAGCGGCACGGCAAAGTGGTGACATGGACGACGAACTGCACGAACGGGTGCGCGCGGTCATCGCCGACGTGCCGGCCGGCACGGTCGCGACTTATGGGGATATAGCGGCACTTTCCGGTGCTCCCTCGCCCCGGCTGGTCGGCTGGATCCTCGGCGAGGACGGGCACGACCTGCCCTGGCACCGCGTACTGCGCGCGAACGGGACTCCCGCGCCGCACCTGGTGCACGAGCAGCTCGAACTGCTGCGCGCCGAGGGCGTGCTGGCCGACGACGAGCGCGTCGACCTCAAAAAGTACCGCTGGCGCCCCGATGGCCCCGCCGCGAACCCCACCGACGCCGCGGAGACCCTCTTTTAGGCAAGCCTTACCTTCTCGATGAGCCCCGAAAGCGGGAGCAAAGGTCCCTTGCTCCCGTTTCGAAGGTCCCTGAAGGCCACCATGACGGCGTTAAACGCCGTCATGG
>NZ_JAYMZS010000274.1:0-1425 GCF_035828755.1 Amycolatopsis sp. H20-H5
GGATGCCGGAGGTGCAGGGCGTGGTCGTCGACCCGTCCGGCGCGCTGATCAGCGACGGGGTGCTGACCGCGCGGCGGATCCCGCAGGTCGCGCTGCTGCGGCACGCGGCCGTGGTGGTCTGCCACGGCGGGCACAACACCGTGTGCGAGGCCCTCGGCGACGGGGTGCCGCTGGTCGTCGCGCCGATCCGCGACGACCAGTCGATGCTCGCGCACCAGGTGGTCGCCGCGTCGGCAGGCGTCCGGCTGCGCTTCGACCGCGCGACGGCGGCCGACATCCGCGCCGCCATCGCCGTGGTGCTCGCCGAGCCGTCCTACGCGGCGGCCGCGGACACGGTGCGCGCTTCGTTCGCCGCCGCGGGCGGCGCCCCGGCGGCCGCTACGCACCTCGAAGCCCTCGCCGTCCGCGCCCGGCTCACCGCCGACGTCCTCTGAACCCGCGACTCGTCGACGAATCGTGGTGCTTGCACACGCAACGACCACGATTCGTCGACGAGTCGTGGTAGTACGACGTTCAACGACCACGACTCGTCGACGAGTTGCGTGCGACTTGACCTGAGTTCGACACCCGTTTGCGTCCATTGTGGACGATCATACCGGCGTCGACATGTCCGCGGACTGTGTCCGGGTGTCCGCGAGTGGGGACGGTCAGGGGCGGGCGTGGCGGCGGTGCCGCCGGGGCACGCGGGGCCAGCGGCGCTGGGAGGGGATCGGCACGGGGGCCGGTGCGGGCTGGTCCCCGCGCAGCAGGTCGCGGCACAGCGGGTCGAGGCGGCCCGGCTCGACCGTCATGGCCGACGCGACGACGACGTGCCCGCAGATCGCGCGGAACTGGCCCTTGTGGCGTCCGGCGGCGAACTCCTCGTCGGTCACGGCATGGGTGTAGCCGTCGGTGTCGCACCGGATCTGCAGGACGAAGGGCCGGGCCATCGGACTCAGCCCGGGGTGGTCGCGCTGGGCGACGGGGACTCGGCGGCGGTGGACGACGCGGGCGCCGTCGTGCTGGTCGCCGGAGGCGTCGTGGCGGGGGGTGTCGTGGCCGGAGGGGTGGTCGCCGGGGGTGTGGTGGCGGGCGGGGTGGTCGCCGGGGGTGTCGTGACCGGGGGCGTGGTGACCGGTGTGGTCGACGGCGGCGTGGTCCCGGGGGTGGTCGGGGTCGTGCTGCCGGGCGTCGTCGGCGTGGTGCTGCCGGGGAGGCCGGGCAGCGGGGTTTCCGGGACGCCGGGTGCCGGGACGCCGGGCAGCGGCACGGTGCCGGGCGCCGGATCCGGGGTGAACACGGTGTCCGGGGTGTCCGCGGGTGCGCCGATGGGGATGGTGCTGTCGGGGAGGGTGTTGACGCCGTTTCGGTAGGCGTTGGCCCAGTTGATGACGGTGTCTACGTAGGTTTGTGAGTGGTTGTAGCGGTAGATGGCGGTGCGTTGGT
>NZ_JAYMZS010000275.1:0-1393 GCF_035828755.1 Amycolatopsis sp. H20-H5
GGCACGGCAAAGGCAAGATCACGTTGAGTGACATTGGTTGCGTACGGTAGCGATGATAGCGAGCGCTCTGAGTGGGCTGCGGGCGATCCGTTCGGTCGTTCGTTTGATGGCGTTGGTGCCGTTGAGTCGGATGAGTCCTGCGGCGATGTTCCGGAGTGTCGCCATGGCTTGTGGTCCGCTTTCGGTATGCGCCTGGTTCGCGTCCTCGTGCCATGTCATGTCCCGAACGTAGTGGCTTTTGTTCTCGATTCCCCAATGTTCGCGCACGAAGTTGTTCAGGTGCCCTGCTGTGGCGATGCGCGCTTGTCCATCGGAGCTGCCACTGATGATCCAGGCGAGTTCTTTGCTCGTACGTTCTCCGATTAGATTGAAAGTGTCCCGGCGAATGCAGCCGATCGTTCGAGCGTGCGGGAAGTCGATCCCGGTCGCCTCGGTGATCCAGGTCGACCATCGATTCACGCGTCCATGTCCGCGTTCCTCCACGACGTGGTCCGGCTCGGCGTGTAGCAGCGGCAAACACTTTCTGAATACTGATTCAAGTAATGTCGGCTGGTTTCCCTTGACGTTCATTATGTAAGTGAAGCCGCGTTTGGCCACGATGTACTCGGCGGTGTCGCGTTGGGTGTGTGCGGCGTCCATGGTCACCACCACGCGTTCCCCGTCACGCACGGGCAGGGTGTCCAGCAGTTCTTTGACCTGGGTGATCTCGTTCGTCTCCGCTGGTACTTGAACCTGGGCGATCGTCAAACCGAGCCCGTGGATCATGGCCGAAAACAGGGTGAACTTCTCGTTCTCCCTGGTCCACGCGCCGCGCAGCACTTTGCCGTCGATCGCGACCGTCATCGTTCCGTCAGGCTCGGGTTTGGCGCGTTCTCGAATCCATTCGCCCGCTACCGCGTCGAACTGATCGGCATCAATCCCGGAGAGGACAAGACGCACGGTTTTCGCGCTCGGTCGCCGGAAATCGATCCTAAAGTAGCACCATCTGGCTTTGAGTTTCCGCATCAGTGACGACGGGAAGTCTTCAACCTGGTCCGCGATCTGTCTATAGTTCGACGCGCCCGCTAAGACCGCAATCAACGAGGCAGCCAACACGAATGTCAACCCGTACACGCGGCCCCGCAAGCCACGCTTCTCCGTCACGCGGCTTAACATTTCAGCCAGGCTGGAAATGTCAGAATCGTCGCCATCGCCGACCGAATCAGTTGCACGTAAATCCTCATGAGACAATGACACTGGATGACCTTCTGTGTTGGAGATTTGTTGCTCGCAAACCTCATATTTCCAGACAGGAGGTCATCCCCATATTGCGCCCTGTGCCCGTCGCACCCAGCCGCAGACGATCACGCGCTGCTACATCGACGTCACGCTAGATGATCTTGCCTTTGCCGTG
>NZ_JAYMZS010000276.1:0-1368 GCF_035828755.1 Amycolatopsis sp. H20-H5
GACGCACGGAGGCCCTGGTCGATGACGTGATCGTCTTTGTCGATGAGGTTGAACAGGCGTCGGATCTCGGCGATCGAGAGCGCGACCAAGTGGCGGGCCCGGGTGGTCATGGTGTGCGGCTTGTCCACAGGTCGCGCTGCTCTTTTTTTGCTTGGTGTCTCATCGCCGCGAGGAATGCCATGGCGAGCATCGACAGAGTGATATGCCGGTACCAGGCGTGGTGGAGACGGACCTGGTAGTTGTCCAGCCCTGCTTCATTCTTGGCCGCTTCAAAACATTCCTCGATCGGCCAGCGGGCACCGATGACACGGACAAGTTCTGCCAGTGATTCTCCGCGCGGGTTGTAGCAGTGGAAGTAGCCGAGTTCACCGTCTGAGATATTCCGCCGGAACACATACTGATGGCCGTCACCGGCATCGACCAACGCCCAGTCGTAGACCCGGAAACCCTTTGTGCCGATTCCACAGGAACGACGGGACCAATCGTGGCGCTTCAGTCGGGATGCGACATGTTTGACCAGCGTCGGCATGTCGGATGCCGAGGAGATACCGCCGGTGACGATATCGGTGTTCTTCGGCACGGCCATCGCATAAGCGATTGCTTCGGCTTCCAGATACGAGCGTAGCCCCGGATTCTGCCCGAACTCCTCGTCCGCGGCGAACCACGCGAACGGTACCCCGGCCACCACCGCCCGCTCAATCATGGCCTGAACCTGCTTTGGGCGGGTAGCGAACGTCACGTCCTCCGGCACGCGCGCCTCGGCTCGACGCTCGGGATCAGCACACCACGACTCATCGGGCATGTACAACTCCCGGTCAATGAGCACCCGATCGCCAGCCGTATTGGCATAGGCCAGGAACACGCCGATCTGACAGTTATCGATCCGCCCCAGAGTCCCCGAATACTGACGCTGAACACCCGCCGATTTATTTCCCTTCTTGGCAAACCCAGTCGGGTCCGCGATCAGCACGCCGCGCGGATCAGCGAAATGCTCCATCGCGTACACGCGTACCAGATCCCGCGCCTCATCCGCATTCCAGGGTGACAAGTTCAACAACCGCTGAAGCGCCTTCGGCTCCGGATCCCCGGAATACTCCGCGATCGTCCAGCCGTTCTTCCGTTCCAGCGGGGCGATCAACCCGCGCACATAATGCCGAGCATGCGCACGCGAATCCGTCCGGTAGAACAACCCGTCAAGACGCGCGCACACATCCCGAAACTCCTGATCCCACGCAGCCAGATCTTCCCGAGTCGCACCGCCCGCGACGCCAGCCCGCCCAGCAGAAGGAATGGTCACACGCAAACACTCGCACAACCAGCAGCCGATATCACGAACCGACACGCAAAGATCTAGCTCTGTAGTACTAG
>NZ_JAYMZS010000277.1:0-1350 GCF_035828755.1 Amycolatopsis sp. H20-H5
GTGGTCATGACAGACCTGCCGGCCACGGGCGAGCCAGGGGCCGCAACGATTCGGTGTCGACTTTCGCATAGATTGCTGTGGTGATCGGCCTTCGATGCCGCAGCACTTGACCGATTTCAGCCAGCGGTGCCCCGGCCTTGAGCATTGACGTCGCTGCAGTGTGACGCAGCCGGTTCGCGTAGAGCGTGCCGAGTCCGGCTCGCCGTCCGGCGGCCGCCACCGCTTGGGTAATCCCGCCGGTGGTCAGGCCTCGATTCGGGGCCTTGGTCCGGATGAACACTCGGCGGTCCATCGCATCGGAAGGCCTACCATGATGGAGATAGTCCACAATGGCTTCACCGACATCGGTTGGCAGAGGAAGCAAGTCACGTCGATTTCCCTTGCCTCGTAAGGTGATCTCACCATGACGCCAATCAATGTCATCGAGCTGCAAGACCGCGACCTCACCGGAACGTAGTCCCATCCGGGCCAAGAGCGTCAGGATCCCGAAATCCCGAAGCCCATCCGGGCGGTCCCGATCGCACGAGGACAACAAAGCAACGACCCCGGACGGATCCAGCCCGCGGGGAAGGCCGGGACTGCGGTAAGCGACCTTCGGGACGCTCCCGACCAAGGACACGTCGAGCGCGCCGTCCAGATACCAGAACCGCAGCAGCGATCGCAGCGCGGTCGCCAAGCGCTGCACGGTTTTCGGTGCCAGCCTGCGAGATTCGGCCACCAGGAACGAGGTGACATCGCCGGAGGTGAGTCCCCGCACGTCGACACCATCGACTGTGGCGCGGCCCGCAACGAGCGGACGCACCAGATCGACATAACCGCGCGCTGTCCCGATCTGTAGACCCCGTTCCGCGATCAGATACCTCCGAAACCGCGCAAGCAACGCCTCGACAGGCGTCGGTGTTGCAGCCACCTCAATAGGTAATTCCCCAAGCCGACGCAGATAGGTCAGCAACGGCACCAACGCCTTCGTGGACCGGAACGCCCGATAGCCCATGGCGCGACGCGAAATCAGGAACCGTTCAACCACCGGTGCCGTCAGTGACACCACACCGAGGCCCTCTGCAGCCAGCCACCGGCCCAGATGTGCGGCCAACTCCAACTGGCAACGCACCGAGCCCGGCGTGTAGCCCACCGCCGACAACTCTGCGGCGAACCCCGACGCAAACGGCTCCAAGGGGCCGTCCACCTGGACCTTCGACAGATCAATCATGATCACTTCTCCCTCCGAAACGACGGACAGACAAGCATCAATTGACCCGCGGTTATGCCGACATCGCAAGCCCCCACAGCGCGCCGACCTGCGCTGATCGATCATATATCGGCATAACCGCGATGTCGGGGTAATGAATG
>NZ_JAYMZS010000278.1:0-1339 GCF_035828755.1 Amycolatopsis sp. H20-H5
AGTGGGCGCACTACGGAGGCGACGGGCCGGTCCTCGTCCGCGGCTCCGTCGGCCGCTTCGGCGAGCCTGGCGCGCTGCGGGCCGAGGACGCCGAACTCGTCCGGGCGGTCCGCGCGGACCTGGCCCGCCTGACCGGCGTCACCGCCGAGCCGGTGGACACGCTCGTGACGCGCTGGGGCGGCGGGCTGCCGCAGTACGGCACCGGCCATCTCGAGCGCGTCGCCCGGATCGAGCGCGCCGTCGCGGACATCCCCGGGCTGGCCGTGGCGGGGGCGACCCTGCACGGCGTCGGGCTCCCGGCGTGCGTCGCGACCGCTGATGCCGCCGCTCGCGGTCTCGCGGCCGACCTGACACCGTCTGACGTGTCATGAAAGGGTCTTTCAGGGCAAGAATTGCCCTGAAAGACCCTTTCATGACACTCGGAGCGGCTGTGGGGCGAGTTTCACGTCACCCCTCCCCGCGGCGGCTTTCCTCGCGGGTGAGTGCCAAGATGAACGTATGGCGCGGCTGAACCACAACGAGCTCAACGATTCCATCCGCTACACCGCCTGGTCGGTCTTCCGGGCCGAGCAGGGCAAGCTCGGCGAAGACCGGACGCGGGCGACGGAGGAGACCACGCAGTACCTCGACGCCCTCGAAGGCAAGGGTGTCGTCGTGCGCGGGGTCTACGACCTGTCCGGCCTGCGGGCCGACGCCGACTACCTGATCTGGTGGCACGCCGAGGAGATCGAGCAGGTCCAGGCGGCCTACAGCGGTTTCCGGCACACCCCGCTCGGCCGCGCTTCGGTGCCGGTCTGGAGCCAGGTCGCGCTGCACCGGCCCGCCGAGTTCAACAAGAGCCACGTCCCCGCGTTCATGGCGGGTGAAGAACCGCGGAAGTACGTCTGCGTGTACCCGTTCGTGCGGTCCTACGAGTGGTACC
This sequence comes from Amycolatopsis sp. H20-H5, assembly GCF_035828755.1. Lineage (NCBI taxonomy): Bacteria > Bacillati > Actinomycetota > Actinomycetes > Pseudonocardiales > Pseudonocardiaceae > Amycolatopsis > Amycolatopsis sp. H20-H5. The sequence goes on from NZ_JAYMZS010000278.1 coordinate 923, forward strand.
TGCTGCCGGACGACGAGCGTCGCAAGATGCTCGCCGACCACGGCAAGGAGGCCCGCGACTACCCGGACGTCCGCGCCAACACCGTCGCGTCCTTCGCGCTCGGCGACTACGAGTGGATCCTCGCCTTCGAGGCCGACGAGCTGCACCGGATCGTCGACCTCATGCGGCACCTGCGCGGCACCGAGGCCCGCCTGCACGTCCGCGAGGAGGTCCCGTTCTACACCGGCACGCGGGTCCCGCCTGCCGAGCTCATCGCCACCCTGCCTTGACGGCCGAGCTCGACGCCGTCTGGCACACCCTCACCGGCGAAAAGCTCGCCGACGGCGCGGCGGGGATCACCGGTGCCGAGTCCGTGCTGCCCGGCCCGTTCCGGGTGGCCGCGGCCGCCCCGACGAGCCTCGCCGCCGCGACGCGCGC
>NZ_JAYMZS010000279.1:0-1322 GCF_035828755.1 Amycolatopsis sp. H20-H5
GCGGTGGCACTGGCCGCCATGACGGAACGCGGACTGCGCGTGCTCGCGGTCGCGCACAGGGCAGATGTCCCGCCGTCGGACGATCCCGGAGCCGTCGAACAGGACCTCGAACTCCTCGGGCTCGTCGGCCTGCAGGACCCGCCCCGCGCGGACGTCGGCGAGGCGATCGCCCGCTGCCGTGAAGCAGGTATCAAGCTCGCGATGGTCACCGGCGACCACCCGGGGACCGCCGCCGCCATCGCCCGGGAGGTGGGCCTCCTGCTGCCGGGTGGAGCAGTGGTCTCCGGCTCCGATCTGCCCTCCGGCGAGACGGAACTCGGCGAACTGCTCGACCACGACGGCACGGTCATCGCCAGGGTCACCCCGGAGGACAAGCTCCGTATCACCAAGGCGTTGCAGGCGCGGGGCCATGTCGTGGCGATGACCGGGGACGGGGTCAACGACGGACCGGCCCTGCGCACCGCCGACATCGGCGTGGCGATGGGGGCTTCCGGCACGGACGTCGCCCGTGAGGCCGCCGACCTCGTCCTGCTCGACGACAACTTCGGCACCATCGTCATCGCGGTTGAGATGGGCAGGGCGAGTTTCGCCAACATCCGCCGCTTCCTCACCTATCACCTCACCGACAATGTCGCGGAGCTCACGCCGTTCGTCCTGTGGGCACTGTCCGGCGGCTCGATCCCGGTCGCCCTCACGGTCCTGCAGGTCCTCGCGCTGGACATCGGCACCGACATGCTGCCCGCGCTCGCGCTCGGGGGCGAACCACCCAACCGCCGGACCATGCGCGGTCCCCTGCGCTGCCGCAGCCTCATCGACGGCAAGGTCGCGTTCCGGGCCTTCGGCCTGCTCGGTCCGGCCGAAGCCATCCTGTCCATGGCCGCGTTCTTCCTGGTGCTGGTCGCGGGCGGCTGGCGGTTCGGCGCGACGCTGCCGGACAGCCTGCTCGTCACCGCCTCCGGGACGGCGTTCGCCGCGATCGTGCTGGGCCAGGTGGCCAACGTGTTCGCCTGCCGCAGCGAGTCACGCTGGGTCGGGCGGATCCCGCTGCTGAGCAACAAACTGGTGCCCTACGCGGTCGGGTGCGAGCTGGCCATGCTCGTGCTCTTCCTCCTCGTCCCGCCGTTCCCCGAGCTACTGGGCGGCGGTATGCCGCGCGTGCTGGGCTGGGGAGCGGCGCTGCTGACGATCCCCGCGGTGATCGGCGTCGACGCGGCGTACAAGGGTATTCGCGCCCATCGCCTACGCCGGCAGGAAGACCGATCCGGAACCCGGTGAACCACGGCGGCGAGGGTGGGGCGACGACTTTCGGCCGTCGCCCCACC
>NZ_JAYMZS010000280.1:0-1279 GCF_035828755.1 Amycolatopsis sp. H20-H5
TTTAGGGATTGTCCTCGCCGGACGGGCTGGCTCCGGGAAGGCCGGGGGGTGCGGTGGGGGTGGTGGTCTTCCCGTCGCCTGATTGATGGCTACCACGCCGCGAGGGTGCCGCAAGGTTGGGAGGGCCTGTTGCTGTTTGTTGGTATGTTGCGGCACCCTCGCGGCGTGGTCGGGTCGCCATCAGGCGACGGGAAGACCACCACCAGGTATCCCTTACGTAGCAAGGAAAAAAAGGTGGCCTGGTCGTGCCTGAACAGTGACGATTCGAACGACTGTTCGGTAGAATAGGGGGGTGGGCGTAGATGAGATGGTGCCGGTCTGGCAGCTTTCCGACGGAGAGCTGACCGCCGCGGTTCTTGCTGCCGAGCGGGACATGTGCCGTTCCTATGCGCGGATGCTGGACCTGGTCGGGGACCTCGACAAACGCGGCCTGGGTGTGGAGAAAGGCTACCGGGGGACCGTCGCGTTCCTGGTCGGTTCACTGCGGGTGTCGCAGCGGGAAGCGAAAGCTCGCGTCGCCCAAGCCACCGCCGTCCTTCCCGTGATGCGCAAAGCGTTGGAGTCCGGGGAGATCAACCGGGAACACACCCGCGAGATCGAGCATGTCCTGTCGGAGGCCCCAGACTCGGTCACCGAGGAGGATCTCTCCGCCAGTGAGGCGAGTTTGGTGGAGTTGTCGCAGCAGGCACCGCCGTCCACGGTCCGGAAAGTCGGACGCCGGATCCTGGGCTACTGGAACTTAGAAGACAAAAACCCGCACGACCGGGAACGAGACCTGTCCCAGCCGAACCGGGAATTCACCTACCGATGGTTGCGCGACGGCCGGATGAAGTACAGCGGCATCTTCGATCCCGAAACCGGACACCTCGCCGAAAACATGCTCATCCCGCTGGCGAAACCGAACCCGGTGGATGAGTTCGCCAACCCCGACCCACGGTCGCCGGAGCAGCGCAACGGTGACGCGATGGCCGCGATCTTCGACCTCGCCGCCCGCTCACCCGACCTGCCCGTCAAAGCCGGTGAACGGGCCGTCGTCACCGTCACCATCACCCTGGAAGAACTCGAACGCCGAGCGGGTACCGCGATGCTCGACGGGTACGGCGCGGTCAGTGCGAGTCAGCTGCGGCGGATGTGCTGCGACGCGAGCGTCCTACCCGCCGTGCTCAACGGTGTCGGCGAGGTTCTCGACCTCGGCCGCACAGTCCGCACCGCGAGCCCGGCACAACGACGAGCGTTAGTGTTGCGGGACAGGGGCTGTACAGGGCCAGGCTGTTCACGA
>NZ_JAYMZS010000281.1:0-1242 GCF_035828755.1 Amycolatopsis sp. H20-H5
ATCCGGGGCCCTTCTCGTACGTCGCGGGCTCGGCAGGGTCCGGTGCGACGGCGCGGGCGAACCGCGAGGCGTTCGACCGCTGGCGCCTGGTGCCCCGGATGCTCACCGGCGCCACCGAGCGTGACCTGTCCACGACCGTGCTCGGCACCCGGCTGCCCGCTCCGGTGCTGGTCGCGCCGGTCGGCGTCCAGTCGATCGTGCACGCCGGCGCGGAATCCGCGACGGCCCGCGCGGCGGCGTCCGTCGGGCTGCCGTTCATCATGTCCACGGCCTCCTCGACCAGCATCGAGGACGTCGCGGCGGCGAACGGCGACGGCGCGCGGTGGTTCCAGCTGTACTGGCCGACCGACGCCGACGTCACCGCCAGCATCCTCGCGCGGGCGAAAGCGGCGGGCTTCACGACGCTGGTCCTGACCCTCGACACCTGGACGCTCGCGTGGCGTCCGTCCGACCTTGACCAGGCGTACCTGCCGTTCCTGCAGGGCCAAGGCCTCGCGGTGCCCTTCACCGACCCGGTGTTCCGGGAGCGGCTCGAGAAGACACCCGAGGAGGACCCGCCCGCCGCGATCCTGCGCTGGATCTCGATGGTCACGGGCACCGACAGCACCTGGGACCGCCTGCCGTTCCTGCGCGAGCACTGGGACGGCCCGATCGTGCTCAAAGGCATCCAGCACGTCGACGACGCCCGCCGCGCCGTCGACGCCGGGATGGACGGGATCGTCGTGTCCAACCACGGTGGCCGCCAGGTCGACGGCGCGATCGGCGCGCTGGAAGCGCTGCCCGGCATCGCCAACGCGGTCGGCGACCGGCTGGAAGTGCTGTTCGACTCCGGGGTCCGGACCGGTTCGGACGTCCTCAAGGCGCTCGCGCTGGGCGCGAAGGCGGTGCTGCTCGGGCGGCCATGGGTGTACGGGCTCGCGCACGCCGGTGAGGACGGGGTCCGGCACGTGTTGCGGAGCCTGCTCGCGGATCTGGACCTGACGCTGGGGCTTTCCGGGCACCGGACGGTGGGGGAGCTGAGCCCGGGGGATCTGGTGCGGGGGTGATTTTGGTTGCCTCTGAAGGCCACCATCACGGCGTAAAACGCCGTGATGGTGGCCTTCAGGGACTTGTGTGGTTGCGTCCTGAGGTGCGGCTAGAAGCCTGTGTTTTTTGGCCAGCGCGCTTACAAACTCGCGCCCCCAGGTCGCCCCAGAAATACACCCTACTTGCCGCATTTTTTTTTAGGGTGGCCACCAACCC
>NZ_JAYMZS010000282.1:0-1222 GCF_035828755.1 Amycolatopsis sp. H20-H5
CACACCGGCGGTGACGTCGCGTTCCTCGGCGACGGGGTCAACGACGCGCTGGCGCTGCACGCCGCCGACGTCGGCATCTCCGTCGACTCCGCCACCGACGTGGCCAAGGACGCCGCGGACGTCATCCTGCTGGAGAAAGACCTCGACGTGCTCGCCGACGGGGTGGTGGAGGGCAGGCGGATCTTCGCGAACACGATCAAGTACGTGCTGATGGGCACGTCCAGCAATTTCGGCAACATGTTCAGCGCGGCCGGGGCGTCGCTGTTCCTCACCTTCCTGCCGATGCTGCCGTCCCAGATCCTGCTCAACAACCTGCTCTACGACACCAGCCAACTCGCCATCCCGACTGACAACGTCGATGAGGAACAACTGCGGCGACCGTCGCATTGGGACATCGGCTTCATCCGCCGTTTCATGCTCTACTTCGGACCGCTCAGCTCGGTGTTCGACTTCGCCACCTTCGCCATCATGCTGTGGGTGTTCCACTCCGGGCCCGAGCAGTTCCGCTCCGGCTGGTTCGTCGAATCGCTGGCGACCCAGACCCTGGTCATTTTCGCCATCCGCACCCGCCGCGTCCCGTTCTTCCGCAGCCACCCCAGCCTGCCGCTGACCCTGGCCGCCCTTGGCGTCGTCGCCGTCGGGGCGATACTGCCCGCGACCCCGCTCGCGGGCGCGCTCGGGTTCCACCCGCTGCCACCGGCCTTCTTCGCCGCGCTGGGCGGCATGGCGCTGTGCTACCTCGGGCTCATCGAGGTTGGCAAGAAACTCTTCTACCGCGTGGCAGCCACCAAACCGCCGACGCCAAGCTCTCCTGCGCCGCAACGACATCTGCGCCGGCGCGTCGCCCGCTTCAGCATCGGCCAACGTCTTCCGGCGCCCCGGTGAGCGCACTGCTACGGGTGATTCCCACCGTCGCCGACTACGCCGGACTTCGGCGATCCTGGGCACGTGATCTTCTCGCCGGAGTGACCGTCGGCATCGTCGCGTTGCCACTGGCGCTGGCCTTCAGCGTCGCGACCGGTGTCGGCGCGGCGCCCGGCCTGGTGACCGCGGTGATCGCCGGGGCGGTCGCCGCGATTTTCGGCGGCTCCTCACTGCAGGTGTCAGGTCCCACCGGGGCGATGACCGTGGTGCTCGTGCCGCTGGTCGCCCGCCACGGCACTTCGGTCGTGTACCCGATCGCCGTGCTCGCGGGCGTGGTCGTGCTGGCAGCCGGTCTGTT
>NZ_JAYMZS010000283.1:0-1190 GCF_035828755.1 Amycolatopsis sp. H20-H5
CTAGGTGGCTGGTGTCTTAGATTGTGAGGGGTGTGTCGGTCGCGGTGATCGGGTGGCCGGTCCGGCAGGATGAGTGGTGTGGCCTTGGGACGCACGCCTCGTCAGACCGATCTGTTGCGCTCGACCGTGGATTACTGCGAGAGCCGGGTTGCTGCGGGCTCGATTTACGGTGTGTTGCACCGGGAGTGTTTCGCGTTGTTCCCGGATGAGATGTTCGCCGACCTGTTCACCGATATCGGGCGTCGGTCGGTGCCGCCGATGATCGTGGCTGTGGTGATGGTGCTGCAACGCGTCGAAGGTCTCTCGGACCGGGAAGCGGTGGACCGGTTCGCGTTCGACGCTCGCTGGAAGTACGCCGCCGGTGGGCTGGACTTCGACTATCCGGGGTTCGTGCACACCGTGCTGGTGGACATGCGCGCCCGGCTGGCCCGCTCGGACCGGCCGGACCGGATCTTCGAGGTGACGTTGGATGTCGCCCGGCGGGCCGGTCTGGTGGGGCGCAAGCGGGTGCTGGACTCCACTCCGTTGTATGACGCGGTCGCGACCATGGACACCGTCACGCTGATCCGTTCGGCGATTCGGGGTCTGCTCGCGGTTGCCGGGACGGAGTTGGCGTCCGGTCTTCGTGCGATGGTCTCTAGTAGAGATGACTACGCCACCACAGCGAAGCCGCAGATCGACTGGGACGATCCGGCCGCCCGGGATGCGCTGATCAACTCCCGTGCCCGAGATGGGTTCGCGATGCTCACGCTGGTGGAGGGCCGTGAACTCGGTGATGGGGTCGGTCCGGCGGTGCGGCTGCTGGCGACCGTGCTGGGCCAGGATCTGGTTGAGGGTGCTGATGGGGTGTTTCGGATCGCCCGCAAGGTCGCCCCGGATCGGGTCATCTCCACCGTGGATCCCGAGACTCGCCATGGGCACAAGACCCGCGCCCGTGGTTTCGACGGCTACAAGGGGCATATCGCGATCGATCCGGACACCGAGATCATCACCGCCACCGAGGTCACCCCCGGTAACAGTGGCGACGCCGAGGTCGCTCAGGACCTTCTCGCTGACATCCTGCCCGAAGCCGAAGCCGAAGCCGAAGCCGCGGTCTATGGTGACGCCGCTTATGGGGCTGGGGAGCTACTGAAACGACTGGACGATGCCGAGATCCACAATGGACTCAAGGTGCAGCCTCCGGCGACGGT
>NZ_JAYMZS010000284.1:0-1120 GCF_035828755.1 Amycolatopsis sp. H20-H5
CATATCTACACGGAGGGTGCCCCGCGGGTGGCGTTCCCAACCCTGTCACGGGCAGCAGCAACGCCGATCAGTGGATCAGCGACGGCCGCGGCCGAGTGCCTCGCGCTTGACGAACCCCACGACCGCGCGGCGACGAGTTCGGTCTTGGTAGCGTAGGTATGCCGGTAGTAATGCTCGTGTTTGAACGATGACCAGAACGATTCCGCAGGGCTGTTGTCCCAGCAGACTCCGGTTTCACCCATTGACCGTTTCAACTTGTGTGCGGCACAGGCTTTCTTCGTCAATCCCGCGGTGAACTCGCCACCACGATCGGAATGCAGCACGGTGCCGGCGACGCTGCGACCGCGGCACGCCACCGCCGCGTCGATGGCCTGGCAGACCATATCGGCACCGATATGGTCGGCGACAACATGTCCGAGCACGCGGCGGGAATGCCCGTCTCGGATCGCGCACAAGTACATATCGCCCTCGCCGCAGGTAAGGTAGGTGATGTCGGTCAGCCAGACCGCGTCGACCTGGCCCTGATCGAAGCGGCGCCGCACCCGGTCCGGCCGGAACGACGCCGTCGGATCGGTGACGGTGGTGCGGACTTTGAAAGTGCGCGGACTGATGCCCTCGATGCCGATCTCGGCCATGATCGCCGCGACGGTCTTCTCCGTCACCGCCTCACCGCGTTCTCGCAGCTCACTGGTGATCCTCGGGGACCCGTACGTGCCATCGGAGTCGGCGTGCGCGTCGAGGGATCTTCACCGCCAGATCAGCGCGACGCTGCAGCCGAGGGGTCAGTTCCGCTGCCGTTTGGCGTCTTCTCCATTCGTAGTAGCCCGAGGTGGATACCTCCAGCAACCGGGCCGTGCGGGTGATGCTGAACTGCTCCACTGCGGCGGCGGTGGCAATGACGTCGGGCGTGGGGGCGTACTTCGACATCAGTTCGAACCGGTTCGGTTGTTCTGCATCGCGGCAAAGTACGCCGAGGCTTTTTTCAGGAACGCAATATCCTTGTCCTGATCGGCAACTCGTCGCCGCAACGCCTGCAGTTCGGCCCGCTCCGACGCTGATAGCGGCTCGTCTCCGAGTGCTTCTGCCGCCCCGGCCCGGCGGCGTTCGTCTTTGACCCAGA
>NZ_JAYMZS010000285.1:0-1118 GCF_035828755.1 Amycolatopsis sp. H20-H5
GTAGGTGCCAGGTCGGCGGCCGAGGTCGTCGCGCTGCTGGATTCGGGCGGCACGCTGACCGACGTCGAGGCGGAGTTGCGGCGGCTGCGCGGCAGCGGCGACGACGGAGCACGACGGTGGAAGACCGAGGTCAGGCGGCTGAGCGGGCTGGTCGACGGCGGCGGGCGCGGACGGCCGGACGCGGCGCTGGTCGTCGCGCTGGCCCATCCGGAACGGCTCGCCCGGCGGCGCGCGGCGGGCACCTCGGTGTATCTGATGGCGGGCGGCACCGCGGCGGAACTGCCCGGCGGCAGCGGGCTCGGCGACGTCGAATGGCTGGCCGTCGCGGAGGCGACCCGGGATCCGGGGCGCGTGCACGGCACGATCCGGCTCGCCGCGGCCGCCGACGCCGGGCTGGCCGTGCGCGCGGCGCCGAACCTGGTGACCGAGTCCGACGAGGTCGCGTGGTCCGGCGGCGACGTGGTGGCCCAGTCGGTGCGCCGGCTCGGCGCGATCGTCCTGGCGTCGAAGCCGTTGCGCTCTCCCGGCGTCCCGGCCGTCCGCGCGGCGCTGCTCGACGGGCTGCGCGCGGAAGGCCTGAACCTGCTGCGCTGGACGGCCGACGGCAAGCGCCTGCGCGAGCGGATGGGCTTCCTGCACCGTGTGCTCGGCCCGCCGTGGCCGCCGGTCGACGACCACAGCTTGCTGTCCACAGTGGACACGTGGCTGGACCTTTCGCGCGCCAGGCGACGGTCGGACCTCGCCACGATCGACGCCGGGGCGGCACTGCGCGGCCTGCTCCCGTGGCCCGCCGCGTCGCGGCTCGACGAGCTCGCCCCGGACCGCCTGGAAGTCCCGTCAGGCTCCCACATCCGCGTCGACTACACGGGCGACCAGCCGGTGCTGGCGGTCAAGCTGCAGGAGACGTTCGGCTGGCTCCAGACCCCGGCCCTGGCCGACGGCCGCGCGCCCGTCGTCCTGCACCTGCTCTCCCCCGCCGGCCGCCCCGCCGCCGTCACCGCCGACCAGGAGTCTTTCTGGCGCAACGGTTACACCGCCCTCCGCGCCGACCACCCCGGCCGCTACCCCCCCCACCCCCGGCCCCCGGGCCCCCCCCGCGCCCCCCCCCCCCCCCCCCC
>NZ_JAYMZS010000286.1:0-1110 GCF_035828755.1 Amycolatopsis sp. H20-H5
CCTAGTGTCCTGCGTCGGAAATTCGTGAGATATACCGGGCGAGGGAGTGGAGGATCTCCTCGGCGGTCTTGACCCATACGAATGGTTGGGGGTTCTCGTTCCAGTTCTTGATCCAGTCGCGGATGTCTTTCTCCAGTTTGGCGACGCTTGTGTGGACTCCGCGGCGCAGCATCTGGTCGGTGAGGAACCCGAAGAGGCGCTCGACCTGGTTGAGCCACGAGGATCCGGTGGGGGTGAAGTGCATGTGGAAGCGGGGTCGGGTGGCGAGCCAGGCGTTGATGGCAGGGGTTTTGTGGGTGGAGAGGTTGTCGCACACCAGGTGCACGTCGAGCTCGCCGGGGACGGCCTTGTCGATCTCGATGAGGAACTTCTTGAACTCTGCCGCGCGGCGGCGGTGATACATCTTGGAGATCACCGAGCCGTCGGCGACATTGAACGCGGCGAACAGGCTGGTCACACCATGTCGGACGTAGTCGTGCGTGCGCCGCTGCGGCATCCCGGGCATCATCGGCAGCACCGGGTGCGAGCGGTCCAGGGCCTGGATGCCCGACTTCTCGTCCACGCACAGCACCACCGCCTTCTCCGGCGGATTGTGGTATAGGCCCACAACATCGATGACCTTCTCCATGAACATCGGATCGGTCGAGAGCGTGAACCCGTCAGACAGATGCGGTTTCAGCTCGAACTTGCGCCAGATCCGCCCGATCGTCGACTTCGACAGCCCAGACTTGGCCGCCATCGACTTGCGCGACCAGTGCGTCGCATCTTTCGGGGTCTGTTCCAGCGTCGTCACCAACACCTCCTCGACCTTGTCCAGCAGGATCGAGGGTGGGCGACCCGGCCGATGCTCGTCCACCAAACCATCCAGACGCGACACCACAAACCGCGACCGCCACTTGCCCACCGTGTTCGCCGCCACGCCGAGATCAGCCGCCACCCACTTGTTCGTCGCACCAGCCTCCGCGCACGCCAACACAATCCGCGACCGCAACGCCAAAGCCTGCGCCGTCTTCCCCCGCCGCGCCCAGCAAACCAACTGCTCACGCTCGGCATCAGTCAACATCAACTCAGCCTTCGGCCGTCCCACTCGCGACATAACCCCGACCCTAA
>NZ_JAYMZS010000287.1:0-1088 GCF_035828755.1 Amycolatopsis sp. H20-H5
GACCGCTGAATAAGTCGATCTGAAGATCAATTGAAGTCGCCTGACCAGCGCTTTCATATTTGATCAATCATCCGAACGCTGTTATTCAGCAGTCTCCTAGGGCCGCGTGACTGACGGGGACTTTCACGCGGTCTGTTCTGGTGAAGGGGACTTTTGCAAGGTTGAGTCGAGGGAAGTCTCCTTCAGTCGCGACCCCAGGTTTGCCGTGTGCCCTGATGGGAGCCTTCACGGCGTTTAACGCTGTCATGGTGGCCTTCAGGGGCACGCATAAAACGGTCGTGGCGGTATGAAACGGGCGAATGCGGCGGCTGCTGCGACAGTTCTCAGACGCGTTCTCACCAGCCCTGTCTCACCAGCCCTGGGGCGGCCGTCCTTGCCCTTTGACCGCCCGGCGGCGCTTGTGGGGGCTGCTGCTGGGGATAACCCTGCTGCCGCGGATAGCTCTGCTGCGGGGGATAGCCCTGGTGCTGCTGGGGCAGAGGCTGCTGTGGTTGGGGCTGCTGGGGGAAGCCCTGCTGGTAGCCGCCGCCTGGCGGCGGCATCCCGGGCTGCTGGGGCGGATATCCGTACGGTGCCTGCCCTGGATAAGGCGGCTGGGATGCCTTCTTGGACTTCTTGCTCGCCAGAATGATCGCGAGTACGACACCGCCGATGAGGAGTAGGACCAGTCCCGGCAATACCACGTTGTTCACTGCGTATCTCCTGTTCGCCGGTGCCCTTGGTGGTCGCTGTCACCAGCCTTGCGGCGGCGTCCCTGGCGGTGGCTGCTGGCCGGGGTAGGGCTGATTCCCCGGCTGCTGCGGGAACTGCTGCTGGCCGGGGTGCTGCTGGGCCGGGTACTGCTGCGGCGGGTATTGCTGTTGCGGGTACTGCTGCTGTTGCTGTGGTGGGTATTGCTGCTGAGGTGGTTTCTTGGAGCTGACCTTCACGATGATGATGATCAAGAGAATGATGATGAGTACTAAGCTTGTTGTTTAACCAGGTGGTGTCTGGTGGGGGCCCCGGTTGGTCATGGGTGAGGCCCTTGGTTGATCATTCCTTCTTGCTACAGACGGAAGATCGACCAAGGGCCTCAGTTGATCAGTGTG
>NZ_JAYMZS010000288.1:0-1048 GCF_035828755.1 Amycolatopsis sp. H20-H5
CACGATTTCGCGCTGGGACGACCCGTCGCGGAAGTCGTAGTCGAATCGGCCGGACGGGAGGCCCGGCAGTGCCGAACACTCCCTGGAACTCCCGGTTGCTGCGCCGCGACCACGATGAGCACCAGCCCATCGTCGACGGGTACGCCGGGACGGCCATGTGGCGCCACATCCGGTCTTCTGCTGAGGCGATGGCCCGCTGGATCGAAGACCAGCACACGCCGTGAATCCCGGCCGTCGCCGAGTCGAGCCGTCGACAAGGGAACGGCCCGTGGTCAGGGGGTCCGGGGTGGGTCGTGTGCGGTGTTGCGGATGGGTCTTCGCTCCGGATCCAGCCACGCAGGTGGGAGCCATTCGATGATTCCGTTACGCAGCCGCATATCCCAGCCGCCATGATGCAACAGGTGGTGATGTCTCTCGCAGGCGAGTCCGAGATTGACGATGTCCGTCGGACCCCCAACACCACCGGGATCACTCCAATACACAATGTGGTGTGGCGTTGCCCATTTCGGGCCTCGCGAACACCCCGGACCGGTACACCCACGATCCCGGATGATCAGCGCCCGCCGTTGCGCCGGGGTTGCCGTCCGGACCGCGCGGCCCAGGTCGAGGACTTCACTGGCACCGTTCAGCACTGCTGGTACGGCTTTCGCGTCGCAGCACATCCGACGCACCTGACTCACACTCAACGCACCATAACCATCCAACATGACTATGCCCGCGCGACGTTCCAGCTCCTCCAGCCCGATCGTCACCGTCACCACCGCCCGTTCACCAGCCTTCACCGGCAGGTCCGGAGAGCGTCCGGCGAGGTCGAAGATCGCCGCCAACGCATCACCCTGGCGCTGCGCCGCCGTCCGCGAATCCCGGTTACCGAACACATCAACCGGGTCAGGCTTCGCCAACGGAATCAACATGTCCTCCGCGAAATGCCCGGCCTCAGGATCAAACTCACCCGAGTACTTCATCCGACCATCCCGCGTGAACGAGTACCGGAACTCCCGGTTCGGACGGGACAGGTCCCGCTCACGATCCTCCGGCTTCTTGTCCA
>NZ_JAYMZS010000289.1:0-1011 GCF_035828755.1 Amycolatopsis sp. H20-H5
AAGTCGTACCGTACGGGATCTACGACTTGGCCGCGAACACCGGCTGGGTCAACGTGGGCACCGACCACGACACCGCCACCTTCGCGGTGGAGTCCATTCGCCGCTGGTGGAACGGGGCCGGGCAGCTTACCTACCCGCACGCGACCCGGCTGCTGGTCACCGCTGACGCGGGTGGTTCCAACGGCTACCGCACCCGTGCGTGGAAAACCGAACTCGCGGCGTTGGCCGCCCAGACCGGCCTGGCCATCACGGTGTGCCACTTCCCGCCCGGCACCTCCAAGTGGAACACGATCGAGCACCGGTTGTTCTGCCATATCACCATGAACTGGCGGGGCAGGCCACTGACCAGCCACGAGGTCATCGTCAACAGCATCGCCGCGACCACCACCCGCACCGGGCTGACCGTCCACTCCGAACTGGACACCGACACCTACGCCCTGGGGGTAGAGATCAGCAAAGCCCAGATGGCCGCCTTACCGATCACTCGCCATGGCTGGCACAGCGACTGGAACTACACCCTGCACCCGCAGACCCCGCATTCCAAGGCTGGCAGCGACACCAGCCCCGACCCGCTGCCGCCTCTCCCGCAGGACACGATCACTCTGTCGGACCCCGCGCTCACCGGGCTGTCCCGCCCTGACCTGGACACGCTGACCACGGCGCTGGACACCCTGCGGGCCACACGAATCCAGGATCGCCAACGTCAACACCAGCACCATCGCGCAGAACAAGGGCTTCGCCCGCACGCACCTCGCTCAGGCCGGCCGCCACGCTTGTCGTTTCCCGATCAGGTCCTGGCCACGATCCTCCACATACGACTGTCCTTGCCCGAAGACACGGTAGAGGTGATGTTCGGCTGCAGCCGCAGCACCATCCGCCGCGCGATCACCGAGACCCGTCAGTTCCTCGCCGAGCACGGCACCACAATCGAGCCGGTAACCCTGCCCATCCCGCTACCCGACCTCATCGCCAAGATCACATCAGCGTGTTAATTATCTGCAAGGCCTAAGC
>NZ_JAYMZS010000290.1:0-987 GCF_035828755.1 Amycolatopsis sp. H20-H5
CGAGGTAGGTGAGCGCGTATTTGTCGTAGCGGGTTGCGATGCCGCGCCATTGTTTGAGTCGGTTGAAGCCGCGTTCGACGGTGTTGCGCAGGCCGTAAAGCGCGGGGTCGAACGCGGGTGGCCGGCCTCCGGCCGAGCAACCGGAAGTCGCGGCCGGGCTCGCCCACGGCCCGGCGCCTCTCAGCGTCGTCGTCAAGCAACGACACCAGCTGGGGGTTGTCACCAGCTTGGCCTGCAGTCAACCGGATCCCGACCGGGGCCTCCCACTGGTCGGTCAGAGCGCGGATCTTCGCGGTCAGCCCGCCCCGCGAACGGCCGATCACGTGGTCGGACGGCTCACCGGCGGCTTTCTTGCAACTCGCCAGAGCCCCCTGAGGCGAGCGTGTCGGACCGTGCGCCCGCCGAATGCTGATACACCCGCGCGCTCGTCGAATCCACCGACAACAGCCTCTCGATGCCCACGGCCATGTCGGTGTCGACCCCGAACACGGCAGCGACCTGGGCGAACATGTCGTCATAAGTGCCGTCCAAGGACCACCGATGATGCCGTTTTTCACACCGTCTGCCACGGCCCGAAATCGGTGGGCAGGTCCCGCCACGAACAGCCCGAGCGGAACCGCCACGCGATTCCCTCCAGCATCAACCGATGATCACCGAACCTGTTGCCCCGCTTGCCCTCATCCGAGGGCATCACCGATTCGACAGCCGCCCAGAACTCATCAGAAACCACACCCACCCGCGTCACCAACCGATCCTCGCTGATCAGGACGCAGATATTTGGGAAACACGCCCTAGTCGTCGCGCTTGCGCGCCTCGATGTCCGCCACCGTGGTGGCGAACACGATGTCCGCACCGCCGTTCGCCATGGCGTGGGCTTCGTCCGCCACCGTGGGCAAGGGGTCGTAGGCGGGCAGCGCGACGGAAAGTCGTGTCCGGCCGCCTCCAGTTCGCGCGCCAGCGTCGCCGCTCCGACCAGGACGGTCCGGC
>NZ_JAYMZS010000291.1:0-933 GCF_035828755.1 Amycolatopsis sp. H20-H5
GGAACATGTAGTCACGCTTGTCATACCGAGTGGCCACCGCTCGATGGTTCTTGAGTTTGTTGATCGCCCGCTCGACAGCGTTGCGCTGCGTGTACAACTCTGGGTCGAATGCCGGTGGACGACCACCGTTGCGGCCACGGCGCGACCGGTTCTTCTTCTGGTCGGCGGGCTCGGGAATGGTCGCGACGATCCCCCGTCGCCGCAGGTAGGACCGGATACCCCGACTGGAATACGCCTTGTCGCACAACACATGACCAGGCTTGGTCCGAGGCCGCCCACGGCCACGACGCAGGATCTTGATCCCTGCCATCACCGATTCGAAAGCCAGCGAGTCGTGGCGATGACCAGCCGAGGTGACCCGCGAGATCGGACGGCAGTGGGAGTCTGCGGCCAGGTGAATCTTCGACGTCACCCCACCTCGGGACCGCCCCAGTGACTCCCGGCTCGGTGTAACGGCCAATTTCTTGGAATTCGACCCATCCCCCTGTGTCCAGATCCACCGGCGCGAGAACCTCCGGGGCGACATCAGCAGGAGGCAGATGCCGGGCACCGGCGGCGTGCTGGTGGGCACGGACCACCCCGGCATCGACCCCGACCATCCAGTCCCGACCTTCGGCCACGTCGCCACCGCGGCGCAGCTCAGCCAGGATCCGTTCCCACGTCAGGTCGGCTGACCAGCGACGATGCCGGTTGTAGATTGTTTTCCAGTGCCCAAAGACCGACGGCACATCCCGCCATGGCAACCCGCACCGGGTCCGCCAGAACACCCCGTTGATCACCATCCGGTGATCAACCCACCGTCCACCCCGCCGCGGAGTCTGATCCGGCAGCAACGGTTCCAGCCGGGCCCACTCCTCCTCGGTTAAATCGTGTCGATCAAGCACAAAAACGGTCTATCGCATCCAAAGATCAAGATCCACGGGACACGCCCTA
>NZ_JAYMZS010000292.1:0-920 GCF_035828755.1 Amycolatopsis sp. H20-H5
TGCCCGCGTTCGCCGACCAACTCGGCTTACGCCGCTACGGCTTTCACGGGCTCTCGGTGCAGTCCATCGTCGACGCCGTACCCGACCTCGGCGACGCGGTGGTCGCGCACCTGGGCAGCGGCTGCTCGGTCACCGCCGTCCACAACGGACAGTCGGTGCACACCACCATGTCGCTGACACCGGCGAGCGGGGTCCTGTCCGGCACCCGCAGTGGCGACCTGGACCCGGAAATCCCGCTCATCCTCCTCGATCAGCCGGGAGCCACCACCGCGTCCGTGCGCGCGCTGCTCAGCCACGATTCCGGCCTGGCCGGGATCGCCCACGGGCTGCACGACGTCCGTGATCTGCTCGCCGCCCGCGAACACGACCCGGCCGCGGACCTCGCGTTGCGCGTGTTCACCCGCGACGTCGCGATGGCGATCGCCGCGGCGGCCACCACACTGCCTCGCTGGGACACGCTGGTGTTCACCGGCGGCATCGGCGAGCACGCCCCCACTGTCTGCCACGAAATCTCTGCTCGGCTGACCAGCTTGCGGCTCCCCCGGACGCTGGTAGTGCCCGCCGACGAAGCAGCCGTGATGGATCGGCAAGCGCGCGAGGTGCTGCGAGCCGGATCACCGCACCTCACCGTTTGAACAACAGGCCCCTCCGCTCGCCACGGATGACCGCCACGGCGCAGGGTGAATGCGCGATCAGCGCTTGGCTCGTCGAGCCCAGCAGCATGCCGGGGAAACCGTCCAGACCGCGGCTGCCGACCACGAGGAGCTGAGCGTGCGCACCGAGTTCGAGCAACGTCCGCACCGGCCGCCCACGCCGGATGATGTGCTTCGCGGCGACGTCGGGATACTTGTCCCGCCAGCCTGATAGCTGCTCTTCCAGAGCACGCCGTTCGTCCGCCGCGATGGCCACCGGGTCGGCGT
>NZ_JAYMZS010000293.1:0-907 GCF_035828755.1 Amycolatopsis sp. H20-H5
GTGAAGGGAGCCTTCACGGCGTTAGACGCCGTCATGGTGGCCTTCAGGGGCAATCAGGCTGGGCTTGGAGGCGGCGGAGAGGGTTTTGTTTTTCTTGAGGCGTAGCAGGACGACGACGAACGTTGCGGCCAGTGCGGCGACCACGATCAGGCCGCCAGTGCTCAGCGCGCCTTCGACCTTCTTCGCGGCTTCGCCCAGTGCTGCGCCGATGCTGATGTGGATCAGCGACCAGCAGAACGCCCCGGCCGCGGCGGCCGGGAGAAACTTGCGCAACGGCAGGCCGGACGTGCCCGCCGCGGCCGGGGTCAGGGTGCGGATCACCGGCAGGAACCGGGCGAAGAACACCGCCCAGGCGCCACGCCGCCGCAGGACGCCGGTGGCCTTGTCCCAGCCTTCGGTGCCGTACTTGCGGATCAGCTTGGTCTCGCGCAGCCTCGGGCCGAAGCGCTTGCCGATCAGATACCCGAGCACGTCCCCGAGGGCGGCGCACACCGTCACCACGGCCCACAGCGTCAGGAACCGCGGCACCGAGTCGGCAGTGGTCGCCGCGACGAGCAAGCCGGCTTCGCCGGGGGCGAGGAAACCCAGCCCCAGCGTGCATTCGGCGAACACCAGGCCGCCCGTCGCCGCGACGAGTCCCGGTTCGGGGAGTCCTTGGAGCCAGTCGAGTACATCCGTTACCAAAGCCATGGGATTACTTTACTGATTCTTTGGAATCAGCGAGCGAGTAGTGAGCTGGCTTCCTGGGCGGCGGGGCCCTGCGCGGCCAGGTGCTCCAGATTGGCCGGGAGTTCCTCGCCGCGGTGCTGCTTGGTCTGCGCGAACAACCGGCCCGCGCGGTACGACGAGCGCACCAGCGGACCGGCCATGACCCCGGCGAAACCCATCGCCAGCGCCGCGTCCGAAT
>NZ_JAYMZS010000294.1:0-880 GCF_035828755.1 Amycolatopsis sp. H20-H5
ACTCCCCAGGTGGATGTCACCGCGTGTCAGTGACGTCAGCTCGGACGCGCGCAGTCCTGTGCGGACGGCGAGCAGGAGTAGCGCGTGGTCACGTCGGCCAGTGCGGGTGTCGAGGTCGGGAGCGGCGTTCAAGGCGTCGACCTCGTCGTTGGTGAGGAACGTGATGATCGTGTGGTCGCAGCGTTTCGGTGGGATGGCCAGGACTCGGGCGATGTCTGCGGAATGTTCGGGGTGGTGCAGAGCGGCGTAGTCGAACAGGGAGTGGATTGCTGCCAGGCGGGCATTCCGGGTTCGGACGCTGTTGCCGCGTTCGTGTTCGAGGTGGTCGAGAAACGCGGCAACTACCGGTGCACCCAAGTCGGCGAAGTCTAAGCGGGACAACGGTATTCCCTCATGTATAGAGATGTAGGTGAGCAGCAGACGAAGGGTGTCCCGGTAGGCGGCGATGGTGTCCGGGCTGGCCTGACGGGCCCGGATCAGCCGATCGATGAAGAAGCTCTGCACAGTGGCGGCGATCGCGGTCATCGCGGGACTCCTGACGTGGCGTCGAGACGCTTAGCGGCTTCGGCAAGTAGTTCTGGTGCAGCGTGGAGATACCAGTACGTGTTGGCGGGTGACACGTGGCCGAGGTAGGTCGACAACAGCGGCAGCTGGGCCGCGATGTCACCGTCGTCGCGATACCAATCCAGCAGAGTCCGGACCGCAAAGGTGTGCCTGAGATCGTGCGGACGCGGACGACACGACGGGGAGCGCGCGGTGAGCCCTGCTCGGCGGACGAGTTTGGCGAAGGTCTGGCCGACGTTGTAGGACAGCAGCCGTGTGCCCGTGGCGGAAACAAGCAGCGCGCTGGCGACGAGCCGGGGGCAAGTTTGATCGCGCA
>NZ_JAYMZS010000295.1:0-868 GCF_035828755.1 Amycolatopsis sp. H20-H5
GACGACCGGTATCACCTGGCCAAGGGGATGCGGCACCAGCTCAACAAGGTGTTCCCGACCCATTGGTCGTTCCTGCTCGGTGAGATCGCGCTGTACAGCTTCATCATCCTGCTGCTGTCGGGTGTCTACCTGACGTTGTTCTTCGACCCGTCCATGCAGGAGGTCGTCTACCAGGGCAGTTTCAAGAACCTGCAGGGCATCGAGATGTCGCGGGCGTTCGCGACCACGTTGGACATCTCGTTCGACGTCCGTGGTGGGCTGTTCGTTCGTCAGTTGCATCACTGGGCCGCGTTGATCTTCGTGGCGGCGATGATGGTGCACATGGTCCGGATTTTCTTCACCGGGGCGTTCCGCCGTCCGCGTGAGGCGAACTGGGTGATCGGTTCGTTGCTGCTGGTGCTGGGCATGTTCGAGGGTTTCTTCGGCTACTCGCTGCCTGATGACCTGCTCTCGGGTACGGGTATCCGTGCGACGTTGTCGGGCATTGTGCTGTCGGTGCCGGTGATGGGTACCTGGCTGCACTGGGCGATCTTCGGTGGGGAGTTCCCCGGTAACGAGATCATCCCGCGGCTGTACACGATCCACATCCTGCTGTTGCCGGGTATCATGCTGGCGCTGATCGGGGCGCACCTGGCGTTGGTGTGGTATCAGAAGCACACCCAGTTCCCGGGGGTGAAGCGCAAGGAAACCAACGTCGTCGGCGTGCGCATCATGCCGGTGTTCGCGTTGAAGGGTGGTGCGTTCTTCGCGCTGACGATGGGTGTCATCGCACTGATGTCGGGGTTGTTCCAGATCAACCCGATCTGGAACATCGGCCCGTACAACCCGTCGCAGGTGTCCGCCGGGTCCCAGCCCGACTTCTACATGG
>NZ_JAYMZS010000296.1:0-862 GCF_035828755.1 Amycolatopsis sp. H20-H5
GGTGCGCCGATGGGGATGGTGCTGTCGGGGAGGGTGTTGACGCCGTTTCGGTAGGCGTTGGCCCAGTTGATGACGGTGTCTACGTAGGTTTGTGAGTGGTTGTAGCGGTAGATGGCGGTGCGTTGGTTGGGGGTGGTGGTGAGGTTGAGGTTGTCGGTGCAGAGGTAGCGGGCGGTGGCGAGGGTGGCGTCGTAGATGTTGGAGGGGTTGGAGATGCCGTCGTTGTTGCCGTCGGAGGCGTAGTTTTTCCAGGTGGAGGGGATGAATTGGGTGGGTCCGACGGCGCGGTCCCAGTGGGTGTTGCCGTCGTAGCGGCCGTTGTCGGTGTCGGGGATGGTGGCGTAGCCGTTGCCGTTGAGGATGGGGCCGAGGATGGGTTCGAGGGTGTCGCCGTTGGGTGTGACGTAGCCGCCGCGGGCGTGGTTGGATTCGATGCGGCCGATGCTGGCGATGAGGGCCCAGTCGAGGTGGCAGTCGGGTTGTTCGCGGGCCAGGATGTTGGCGGCGTTTTTGTAGGCTTTGAGCATGCTGTCGGGGATGGCGAGTGCGCCGCCGGGGGCGTAGGAGCCGTAGGAGGCGTGTGCTCCGGGTGCGGTCAGTGGTGTGGGGAGTGGGGGTTGGGGGAGGCTGCCGTCGACGGCGATGGTGGGTGGGGTGATGTCGGGTGAGGGTGGCCGGGGTGTGGTTGGGGGGAGCGATTCGGCTTGGTTGGTGAGGGGTGCGGCGAGTGGTGTGGGGATGGCGGTGGTGGTGAGGGTGGGTAGTACTGCCAGTGCGCTGCCCGCGAGTGCGACGGCGGTCCGTTGCCGGACCGTTCGCCTGGTTTTCGCTCGGTGGCGCTGCTTCGGCATGTGCTCTCCCC
>NZ_JAYMZS010000297.1:0-800 GCF_035828755.1 Amycolatopsis sp. H20-H5
CGGCCACCACCCCATGGCGACGTCGTCGTCGACGGCGAGGACCACCTCCTCTACCGCTACGCCCACGACACCGCCGACCCGCCGACGTCGAACTGCCTCGACACGTGCACCGCCACCTGGGCACCCCTGCTCACCACCGGCCCGCCCGCCACCACCGGCATCGACAACCGCCTCGTCGGCACCCTCGGCCGCCCCGACGGCACCACCCAGGTCACCCTCGGCGGCTGGCCCCTCTACCGCCTCATTAGCGACGACCCCGGCCAGACCGGCGACCGCACCTGGTCGATGATCAACCCCGACCCCGGCCAGCCCCCGCCAGCCCAAGCCCTCCAGCCGATCACCCACCGGACCGCTCCCCGAGACCGCACCGGCCGGGCAGGTACTCTTCCCCCGGACGAGTTGGCAGTGCGGCCGCGTGCCGGGGAAACCCGGTTCGAGGAAAGTCCGGACTCCACAGGGCAGGGTGGTTGCTAACGGCAACCCGGGGCGACCCGCGGGACAGTGCCACAGAAAACAGACCGCCCCCGCTCTCGAGCGGAGGTAAGGGTGAAACGGTGGTGTAAGAGACCACCAGCACCCTGGGCGACCAGGGTGGCTAGGTAAACCCCACCCGGAGCAAGGCCAAGAGGGAGCGGGCAACCGCTCCTGCGCAGGCGATCGAGGACGGCCCGTCCGATGCCTGCGGGTAGGCCGCTGGAGCCTGTCGGCAACGGCAGGCCGAGATGGATGGCCGCTCATCGCGACGTCGCAAGACGCCGCGTGGACAGGATCCGGCTTACATGCCAACTCGTCCTTTCTCT
>NZ_JAYMZS010000298.1:0-782 GCF_035828755.1 Amycolatopsis sp. H20-H5
CACCGCCGAGGTAGGTGAGCGCGTATTTGTCGTAGCGGGTTGCGATGCCGCGCCATTGTTTGAGTCGGTTGAAGCCGCGTTCGACGGTGTTGCGCAGGCCGTAAAGCGCGGGGTCGAACGCGGGTGGTCGGCCTCCGGCCGATCCTGTGGCCTTCCGTCGGGCGATCTGGTCTGTGCGCTCGGGGATGGTGTGCTTGATCTTCTTGGCCCGCAAGGTGGTTCGCGTGCTCGGATGCGAGTACGCCGTGTCGCCGAGCAGCCGGAAGTCGCGGCCGGGCTCGCCCACGGCCCGGCGCCTCTCGGCGTCGTCGTCGAGCAACGGCACCAGCTGGGGGTTGTCACCAGCTTGGCCTGCGGTCAACCGGATCCCGACCGGGGCCTCCCGCTGGTCGGTCAGAGCGTGGATCTTCGTGGTCAGCCCGCCCCGCGAACGGCCGATCACGTGGTCGGACGGTTCACCGGCGGCTTTCTTGCAACTCGCCAGAGCCCCCTGAGGCGAGCGTGTCGGACCGTGCGCCCGCGGAATGCTGATACGCCCGCGCGCTCGTCGAATCCACCGACAACAGCCTCTCGATGCCCTCAGCCATGTCGGTATCGACCCCGAACACGGCAGCGACCTGGGCGAACATGTCGTCATAGGTGCCGTCCAAGGACCACCGATGATGCCGTTTCCACACCGTCTGCCACGGCCCGAAATCGGTGGGCAGGTCCCGCCACGGACAGCCCGAGCGGAACCGCCACCCGATTCCCTCCAGCATCAACCGATGATCACCGAACCTGTT
>NZ_JAYMZS010000299.1:0-719 GCF_035828755.1 Amycolatopsis sp. H20-H5
ACGTCATCGACCAGGGCCTCCGTGCGTCTGCCTGGCGACGCGGACACCAGGCAGACGCACGAAGAAGCCACTTCAGACGACGCCTCCGCCTCCAGATGCTAGAGATCTAGCCCTGTAGTACTAGGGCTTAGGCGTCGCGCTTGCGCGCCTCGATGTCCGCCATCGTGGTGGCGAACAGGGTGTCCGCACCGCCGTCCGCCATGGCGTGGGCTTCGTCCGCCACCGTGGGCAAGGGGTCGTAGGCGGGCAGCGCGACGGAAAGTCGTGTCCGGCCGCCTCCGGTTCGCGCGCCAGCGTCGCCGCTCCGACCAGGTCGGTCCGGCCGTGGCTTTAGCTGTCCAGCCGGATCTGGGCCTCGGAATCGAAGCAGAGGCCGGCGCTTTCTGAAGGTGTCGAGCACGATTTCGCGCTGGGACGGACCCGTCGCGATGAGCACCAGCCCATCGTCGACGGGTACGCCGGGACGGCCATGTGGCGCTACATCCGGTCTTCTGCTGAGGCGATGGCCCGCTGGATCGAAGACCAGCACACGCCGTGAATCCCGGCCGTCGCCGAGTTGAGCCGTCGACAAGGGAACGGCCCGTGGTCAGGGGGTCCGGGGTGGGTCGTGTGCGGTGTTGCGGATGGGTCTTCGCTCCGGATCCAGCCACCCAGGCGGGAGCCATTCGATGATTCCGTTACGCAACCGCATATCCCACCCACCATGGTGGAGCAGGTGG
>NZ_JAYMZS010000300.1:0-706 GCF_035828755.1 Amycolatopsis sp. H20-H5
ATCGGTCAAGTGCTGCGGCATCGAAGGCCGATCACCACAGCAATCTATGCGAAAGTCGACACCGAATCGTTGCGGCCCCTGGCTCGCCCGTGGCCGGCAGGTCTGTCATGACCACACTCCGCCTGGCCCTGGACGACTACCTGGATTTACGGCACAGCCTCGGATTCAGCCTGCGGCGCGATGCGAAACTCCTCGCCCAGTTCATCAGTTACCTCGACGAGCAGCACGCCGATACGGTCACCACGGCATCCGCGGTGGCCTGGGCGAGCTTGCCCGCCGACGCCAGCCCCGGCTGGTTGGGATTCCGGATGCGGGTGGTCCGCGGTTTCGCCGCCTACTTACAGACTCTCGACCCAGCGGTGGAAGTTCCGCCTCCCGGACTGCTCTCAGGGAACGGTCGGCGAGCGGTTCCCTATCTCTATTCCGACACCGATATCGCGGCACTGTTCGCCGAAGCCGAACAGCTGCGGACTCCACTGCGCACCGCGACCATGCACACCGTGATCAGCCTGCTCGCTGTCACCGGGATGCGCATCGGCGAAGTGATCGACCTGGACGACACCGACTTCGACGCCACCGGTGGGCTACTTGTCGTGCGACACGCTAAATTTGGCAAGTCCCGGCAGATTCCGCTGCATCCGAGCGCGGTGACAGCGTTGCTTGCTTACCAGCGGCTGCGCGATCAAACTTGCCCCCGGCTCGTCGC
>NZ_JAYMZS010000301.1:0-699 GCF_035828755.1 Amycolatopsis sp. H20-H5
GAGACCCTTCCACTGATCGGTCCCAGCACGCGTCACGCCGCTGGTCACTGCCCGAAACCCCGACCGTGATCGGTTCCGGCCACCTGACCGTCCTGCACCATCTGACCTTGCAACAACCACTGACTTCACTTCGTACCGCGGTACAACACTTGCGCAGGCCAGGCACACTGCGCGCCGCCTACGTCCTGCACTACTGCGCCGGGACCATCTCTCTACTGCGTCTTCACTGCCTAGTCCCGAGATGTTGCTTCGGTCACCAGTCGAAACCTGTCCGTTGAGTGGCTTCGTCCTGCCTGACCGTCGTGTCTCACCTCGCGGGTAGTTTCGTCATCTCCCGCGCCTGCTTGACGTTGTCTCTCTCGGTATGAGCAGAACACTACACACACCCGCGATCGAATGTCTATCCCCGCCGTCATAGATTTACTGCGTCACCCGATGCGGTGACGGCCTGGCTGACGACGAGAAAGGTTCTCCTATGAGCGACAAGACCGTGCCCCAGGACCCGTTCGGCCTCGCCGGAGTGCCCGACCACCGCAGCTACGCCCAGCGGCTCGCCGAGCTGCTCGAACGGAGCACGACGCAACCGCCGCTGGCGGTGTTGTCGGCGGAAGAGGCCTACACGGCGGCCGAACTGCTCGGCCAATACGCCCAGCTCGACCCGACCGCCGCGTTGAACCAGCTGGCCGCCACCCTCGCCGG
>NZ_JAYMZS010000302.1:0-655 GCF_035828755.1 Amycolatopsis sp. H20-H5
ACAGCTACCAGGTCAAGAAACACAACGAGCCGGCCAGTATCCGCCATCAGAACCCGGCCACGATCACGATCCGCAGGCTGACACCCAGACCAGCAGCATGATCAAATTAGGCTACGTGGCATTGGGTTAGGGGGTACCCGCGCTGACCTCGTCAGACCATGGTTGTTCACGCGACGCCCAGGGGCAGTCTTGATCGTGCCCCACCCGAGCCTTCCTTCGGCGCAAGCCTTTCGCCGGGCTCCCGGCCTCAGCAGACGCCGTCGTGGCCGAGCCCGGGGCCGTGCTCGCCTCCAACACCTCGTCCATCCCGATCATGAAGCTGGCCATCGTCACCGGCAATCCCGGCCGAGTCGTCGGCGTGCACCTGTTCAACCCGGTGCCGGTCATGAGCCTGGTCGAGGTCACCCCGTCACTGCGCACCAGCAAGCAGACCCTGGCCACCACCAGCTCCTTCGTCACCGACGTGCTCGGCAAGCAGGTCGTGCTGTCCACCGACCGCCCGCCTTCGTGGTCAACTCACTGCTCATCCCCCTACCTGATCCCCGCCGTGCGCATACTGGAGTCCGGCGTCGCCTCCGCCGCCGACATCAACCGCGCCATGGTCCTCGGCTGCGGCCACCCGCTCGGGCCCCTGGGCCTCATTGACCTGATCGGC
>NZ_JAYMZS010000303.1:0-648 GCF_035828755.1 Amycolatopsis sp. H20-H5
GACCGGCTGCCAGCACGACCACGCCCGCGAGCACGGCGATCGGGTACACGACCGAAGTGCCGTGGCGGGCGACCAGCGGCACGAGCACCACGGTCATCGCCCCGGTGGGACCTGACACCTGCAGTGAAGAGCCCCCGAAAATCGCGGCGACCGCCCCGGCGATCACCGCGGTCACCAGGCCGGGCGCCGCGCCGACACCGGTCGCGACACTGAAAGCGAGAGCCAGCGGCAACGCGACAATGCCGACGGTCACTCCGGCGAGAAGATCACGTGCCCAGGATCGCCGAAGTCCGGCGTAGTCGGCGACGGTGGGAATCACCCGTAGCAGTGCGCTCACCGGGGCGCCGGAAAACGCTGGCCGATGCTGAAGCGAGCGGCACGCCGACGCAGATGTCGATGCGGCGCAGGAGGAATCGGCGTCGACGGTTTGGTGGCTGCCACGCGGTAGAAGAGTTTCTTGCCAACCTCGATGAGCCCGAGGTAGCACAGCGCCATGCCGCCCAGCGCGGCGAAGAAAGCCGGTGGCAACGGGTGGAACCCGAACGTGCCCGCGAGCGGAGTCGCGGGCAGTATCGCCCCGACGGCGACGACTCCGAGCGCCGCCAGGGTCAGCGGCAGGCTGGGGTGGCGGCGGAAGAACGGGACGCG
>NZ_JAYMZS010000304.1:0-609 GCF_035828755.1 Amycolatopsis sp. H20-H5
CGCGGGTTGCGCGGGTTGCGCGGTCGTGGGCGGCGGCGCGGACGACCGGGAAGGCGGCGGGGTGGAACTCGGGGTGGGCCGGGTGACGGTGGTGGCGAGGGGCGGGGTCGCGGGGGCCTCCACGACGGTGCCCGCGGTCAGTTCGGCTTCCCGGGGCGTTTCAGCCGCCAGTGACCACACCGTCGCGGACCCGATGAGCACCCCCGCGGCGACGACCAGATTCGACCGGGCGCGTCGGCGCATGGGCTTTCTCCTGTTCCTCGTTCTTCGCGGACACGATGTGCTGCTTGGCGATCTCGGCCGTCCAGTGCAGGAGGTCGGCCGGGGCGTCGAGGCCGACGGCGCCGACGAGCCTGCCGTTGTGCACGAACCCGGTGGTCGGCTGCCCGCCGGGCGCGGCAGGGGGCAGCTGGACCTGCTCGGAGCTGAGGTTCACCATCCCCGCGGCCTGGATGCGCACGCCGTGCTGCTCGGACCAGAACCGCGGGACGGGGGTGTACGGCTTGGCCGCGGTCAGCCCGGCGAGCAGGCTCTCGGCGGCCGCCCTGCCCATCTCGACGGCGTTGAGCCAGTGCTCGACGCGCCGCGGGATCGGGTCGAACAGCAGGT
>NZ_JAYMZS010000305.1:0-594 GCF_035828755.1 Amycolatopsis sp. H20-H5
CCACGTTGTGGCGGACGTGGCAGCTGTACGCGATGCTCTTCGGCGTCCTGGCCGCGGCCGAGCTCGCTTCGGTGGTCATCCTGCTCGGCTGGCCGACGCGCCGCACCGTCCGGTTCGGCGCCGCCGCGGCGGCGGCACCGCTCGTGGTGTGGGTGCTGGATCGCGTCCTCGGGATCCTGCCCGCCCCGGATCCGTGGCAGCCCGCCGACACGGTGCTCGGCATCACCGACCAGCTCGCCGCCGGGCTGCAACTCGTGGCCGTCCTCGGGCTGCTGGCCGTCGCGGCGCGCGGGCCCCGGCCGGAGCCGTCCGTCCTGCGGTGGGTCGTCGCTTCGGTCGCGCTCTTCCCCGTGATCGTCCTGGTACTGGCCGTCGGCGCGGCCGGGGTGACCACCGCGGGCGGCGGCTTCACCGGCACCGGCGTCCCGCCCGGCGCGGTCGCCCCGGGGGCGTTGCCCGCCGGGCAGCTGAGCACCGTCGAGTACTGCCGCCCCGGCGGCATCCCGCTGGCCATGGATCTCCACACCCCGGCGGCGAGCCCGACCCCCGCGCCGGTCGTGCTGAACGTCCACGGCGGCGGCCTGATCCTCGGCG
>NZ_JAYMZS010000306.1:0-539 GCF_035828755.1 Amycolatopsis sp. H20-H5
AAGGCGTGCGAGGTTCACTGCTGCGGCCAGCAAGGAGAAGTCCGCGGCGGTCTTCACGCGGCCTCGGACACGGGCTCGGCGGCCGCCGTGGCGGCGATGCATGAGGTGACCGATCTTGCGCTCGACCTTCGGTCGGGTGGCGCGGTAATCAGCCTTCCACCCCGGATCGCGCTGGCGCGCACGGGCGGTAGCGAGGTGCTTCTCGTGGGCACTGATGGTGATCGTGCGTCCGCCGCTGGCCGAGGTGCATTGCGCGACCAGCGGGCAGGTGGCACACACTGCGCCGAAACTGGCCTGCCCGCTGCGACGGGCGTGGGCGCGGGCACGGATGGGAGCGGTGTTGCCCGCCGGGCAGGCCACGGTCTGATTGTCCAGGTCGACGGTGAAACGGTCTTTCGGGAAGTGACCTTTCACCGTCGCCGGAGGCTGCACCTTGAGTCCATTGTGGATCTCGGCATCGTCCAGTCGTTTCAGTAGCTCCCCAGCCCCATAAGCGGCGTCACCATAGACCGCGGCTTCGGCTTCGGCTTCGGCTTCGG